>JAFQEV010000041.1 GCA_017398825.1 Clostridia bacterium | reverse complement strand
GAGGTACTGTTGAAAACTGTTATATCGATATTGCAAAAGAAAACCCGACCACTCGTGGACCTTTCGCTGTAATTGAATCTAACAGTTCAATCAAAAACTGCGTAATCAACTATCCTATGGCTGAAGATGATTATGTGTTTATGAATGAAGCTGAAAAGGTTTCTTCTCAAAGCTTAACTGCTTGGGGCTACGGTTCTTTAGCTCAAGACGTTGGTGGTATGACTAAAACTCCTACTGGTTATGCTAATATCTACGTTATTTCTAAAGCTCCCGTTAGTTTCTCTACTGGTGGTGCTACTGGTCTTAAAGATGATACATCTGCAAGCAGTGCTATCACGTACGCTGAAAATGAGACTAAGCTTTTATATCCCTTCAAGGCGTTTGACGAAGTTCACGGTGACGTTGAACATACCGTACAATCTACCGTAGGCGAACACAAAGAGGCTTATGATAAGGTTCAAGTAACTGGTAAAACTAGAGTAGTTCAAAGTGTTCAACGTTATGACAGTTATGAAGATTTTGCTAACTCCACTTACGCTGGTATCGAGCTTTATAACGAACATTATAATAGAGATTCTCGTTGGGTAGTTACTGGTAACGTTCCCATTTGGCATTCACTTATTGATGAACACACCGATAAGTTCTACGCAACCGTAAATAATGGTACGGATCTTGAAATTGATTGTTATGAGACTGCTACGTTTGACGTTAAGCTTTACGGCGGATCGGTAGAAGATCTCGTTCTTTCTACTACTAGCGACCTTATCTCTATTGAAGATAACGTTATAACCGCTCTTAAGGTTGGTGAAGACGCTAGCGTTACTGCTAAGTTTAAATTTGGCGGTAAAGAGTATACTCGCGTTTACAGCGTTGACGTTCTTGTTCCCTTCTACTTTAACGACGGCACTTCCGACTTTGACGTATCTGCCTCTGTTCGTGAAGGAGCTGAATTAACGCTTTCAGTTAAGATTAAAGGTAATAACGTTGAAAACGTAACCTACGCAACAACCGCTACTGAATTTATCTCTCTCGTTGATAACAAGGTAACTGGTGTTAAACTTAACAAGGGCAACGTTGTTACTGCATCGTTCACTTATGAGGGTACTGCATACGTATTAGATATTATTATCGACGTTCTTGACCCCATTGCTGAAGACGCTATCGTTACCATTAACGGTGTTAACCTTGAAGATGAGTCATTCAACGTGGTTATCGGTGAAAATGCTACTATCGGTATTATTTCCGGTACGTCTACCGTAACTTCGGTATCCGTTGTTGATGCTAAGGGTTTATTTACCACTAATAACAACGTAATTACTGCTCAACTTTACGGTGAAACGACTCTTCAAGTATCGTTTACTATCGGTTCTAAAACTCACGTTAAGGCTGTAAAAGCTACAACTGAAAGAACTACTGAAACCATTACTACCGCAGTTGATTTTGACGGTTATGAGGGTGTTATCCTTTCTTCCGCAATTGATAATAGTGGTGTAGTTAACGCAGTAGTTACCTATGGAGAAGAAGATCCGTTCATTCTTAATAAAGAAAACGGTGGTATTTTAGCTGATGGTAAGATTAGAGTTAAAACTGCTAAGCTTGATGCTGTTGCTGGTTTCCCCTATATTACTAAGAGAGAATTTGTTGAATCTCCTGTAATCAACGTAGTACTTGGTACTAATAAGAAAATCTACACCTTTACTAACGTAGTATTCTGGACTTCTATTATTGAAGATGCAACCGAACTTAAGGCTGCTCTTGATATGGATTATGCAGTAGCTACTCATAACCACGGTTTCTATAAGCTTGCTAACAATATTGATGCAACTGGTATGACGTTTGTTTATAACAAATTTACTACTGCAGTTGCTAACCAAAACAGCAATGCAGGCTTTATGGGTTTATTTGATGGTTGTGGTTACACTATTAGTAACTACACGGTAGGTCAATACGGTTTATTTGGTGCATTCTTGTATAATGCCTCTAGTTCAGCTGTAGGTGGACCTGTTATTAAAGACGTTGCATTCACTAACGTATCTGCAACGACTGGTATTAGTAATCAAGGTGTATATTCGCTCTTAGGTAGATATACTCCTGACCATAATTACTGGCCTACTTGTCATCTTAAGGTTTCTAACCTTTACGTTTCCTTCAAAGATGATAGCCATGTAAATGGTTTATTTGGATTTAACGGTTATTCACACCTTAATAACATCGTTATTGATACTGAGGGTAACACCGTTGCTCCTGGTTCTGTATTAGCAGGTGATGAATACGGCGCTGCTGTTTCTGGTAAGGCGATCACGTTCAACCACAATCAGTATACCGACGGTTCTGCATTATTCCAAAACACCAGATTTATGAACCCTGAAAGAGCTTCTACTAATTATATTGATAACGTAATTACTCTTGGTGCAACTCCCGTAGTATATCAATGGGGTTATGGTACTAACTACTATAATAACTGGAAATACGAGAATAATACTTGGGTAAAATTCAATACTGGTACTCTTAATCCGTACTTGACTATTGAGACTTATATGGGTTATGCTGGTAATCAAGAAAAGGGTGATATTCCCGTTATGACTGGTATGAAAGATGGCTTTAAAGCTATTTGTGGTACTAATACTGATGCGCTTAAGGGTTACGTTTGTACTACCTGTGGTGAGACCTTCTCACTCGAGGCTGGCGAATGTGCTAAGTGTTCAGTAGCTCTTACCGAGTTTGCTAACCTTTGGACTACTCCTTGGTCGTTCACTTGGGAACTTACTGATATTGCTACTTGGGAAAACCTTTACGAAAATTCAGTTTATAAGACTGGTATTTACGTATTCAAGGGTGTATCTAAGTACAACACGACTAACGCAATGAAGTCTGCTTACACCGCAGATAATACTATTTTCTCCTCGTTTACAGGCGAAGCTGGTAACAACATGTGGTCTGTATCTGCAGATGGCGTTCTTTCCTGGAAAGGAACAACCGCTCAGGCGTAATTAAATAAAGAATGCTACGGCAATTGCCGTAGCATTTTTTTGTGCAAAAATTATCCTATTGTTCAATATAATTGACAATTTTTCTTTTCTATAATATAATTAAACTATGAAGGAAAAGAAAATTGACAAGCGTAGTCTTAGAACTCGCACGGTCATAAAGAGGGCGGTAGCAGTTCTTCTTAAAAAGAAACGCCCGGACGAGATTGCCGTTACTGAGATTACAAAAATAGCGTTAATTAGCAGGAATAGCTTTTATACGCATTATAGTTCTGTGTCGGACGTGTTAAACGATATGTTTACCGAAATTTTAGAAACGTTTGACCAAATTATTGCTAAGTACGACTATGCTGAGTTTGAAAAAAATCCATATCCTTGTTTAAAGGAAATGGCAATTCCACTTTTTACAAATACGGCGTTTGCTGAATACGTTATTTTCTCAAGAAATTCTAATATTTTCGTTCAAAACATAATTGATGCGTTAACTGATAGGTTTTATAATCTTTACCTTAAAAATCGTGGCACGGCTAACAGCCACATTCCTTATATGGTTCACTTTTTAGTTAGTGGCTCTATTCATTTTGTATATAAGTGGTTTAAAGACGGTAAAACTGTTCCTTTTGATGATGTTTTGAAAGAGGTTTCAGCGCTTATAACTGAAGGTATTAAAAATATTAGGACAATAAAAAATAAAAATGAATAAATACTCGCTAACTTGCGGGTATTTTTTTTATTTAACTACAAATACTTGATACTATGAATATCAAAAGATTAAAAAGACTGCTTGTTGTTATAGCGGTGTTTGTATGTGTTATAGTAACCTCTGCTTTCTCAGTAAGCGCAGAGGAGAAAAAGTTTTATTTAGGTGGAAACGTTTTAGGCTTTACTATTGATACTCAAGGCGTAACGGTTGTTGGAATAAACGAGGTCATAACTGAGGGTGGGCTTGTTTCGCCATGTAAAAAAGCTGGAATTATCGTCGGTGACGTAATCTTAAGTTTTAATGAAAAAGTCATTAATACGCCGTTAGACGTAACTGAATGCCTTGAAAGTTATAACGGCGGTGAAATGGTAACAAAACTGTTAAGAGATGGTGAGGTTAAGCTCGTTGATTTAACGCCAGCTAAAGATTTAACGGGTGAGTATAAGCTTGGCATATATCTTCAAGACCTCTTAAATGGACTTGGTACGGTAACGTATTATAATGAGGACGGTTCGTTTGCATCGTTAGGTCACCCCATATCTGATGAACGAGGTAGGGTATACGACGTTGTTGGTGGTGATATCTACACCTCCAGCGTAATAGGTGTTAACAAGGCTGAAAAAGGCAGGGCTGGTGAGCTTAAAGGTATGTTTATAGGTGAAAAACCTATAGGCATTGTAGAGAAAAATTCTCGAGTTGGGCTGTATGGAAAAATGAATAAGTTTAAAACCGACGGTAAAATTGAGGTTGAGCTTTCAAAAGGCGTTCCCGGTAAAGCACAAATTTATTCAACGGTTGACGGTTTAACTCCTAAATTTTATTCAATAGAGATAGTAAAAGCTGATTATATTAGTGGAAGTTACAAAAATTTTGTGATAAAAATAACTGATAAAACGTTACTTGAAAAAACAGGCGGAATACTTCAAGGTATGAGTGGTTCACCGATAGTTCAAAACGGTAAACTTATAGGCGCAGTTACTCACGTATTTTTAAACGACAGTACGCGTGGTTATGGAATTGCAATACAAAATATGATATAAAAAGAGTGTGGCATTGCCACACTCTTTAAATTTATTATTTGTTATTCTTTTTAACGCCGTGTTTTTTAAACTCTGTAGGGGTTAGCCCTGTAAATTCTTTAAACGTTCTATTAAACGTGTTAATCGCCGAAAAACCGCAGGCTAAGGCAATACTTGAAATATCTTCTTTCGTGCGCGATAGTAGCTCTTTTGCCTTTATAACTCTATATAGCGATATAAGCTTTCTAAAATTAATGCCCGTAAGTTTATGTAAGGTGTAAGATAGATATTTTTCATTATATCCAAATATCTTTGCAACTTCTTTTAAATTGAGGTCTTCAGTAAAGTGCTGGAGAATATAGGTTATAACTTTTTGATAAAGAATACCGTCAGATACGATACTTTGGTCAAAGTCAGAATTTTCAATTACGATATTGCAAAGTATATTTAAATATCCGCTTGTAAGTAGTGGGGAAGAATTATCGAGGTTAAAAAGCTTAAGAATAAAATCTTTATGCTCGGCAACGTTTATCGGTTTGCAATTAAGCCTGTGATTACCTAATGCATTAAAAAATAAAGGTATATAATCGTTTGAAAATACCGCACAATAGAGTTTTGCATTGCCCATTTTGTATTGATGGATATAGTTTGGAGGAATAAATATCAAATCGTTATCTTTTAAATATAACGTTTTGCCATTTATTATAACCTCTGCGTCACCTTCAATTATGTAAATTATTTCGCTAAATTCGTGAATATGAGCACCGATTATAAACCCGTCGTGATAATTAGGTCTAAAATCATAACTTTTACCAAAGTTTTCCATTTGGTAAAATAAGTGGTCCATTTGATATTTCATAAAACAATCACCTAACTTTTTGGATATATTATATTACATAATAACTTGCGTGTCAATACTTTAATAATGTAAAATATAAGTATAAACTGATAAGGAGATTTATCATGGGCAAGCAATGGTCAAAAGAAAGAGCGTGGGAGTGGTATAATTCACGCCCTTGGATAAGAGGATGTAACTATCTTCCTGCAAACTGCGTTAATAGAATAGAGATGTGGCAAGAATATAATCACGATAAGGTTTTTGCCGTTATGGAAGAAGAGTTTAAGCTTATGCAAAGCATAGGTTTTAACTCCATCAGAGTTATTATTGAGTTCTTGGTATGGGATAAAGAACACGATGGCTATATGGAAAGGTTTGAAAAGTTCGTTGATCTTGCTGATCGCCACGGAATATCTTTGATGGTCGTTTTAGCTAACGACTGTATGCGCCCGAAGGGCTTTGAGGTAGATAAGCTTGGTGAACAGCCTTGTGACTGGGGTTATCACGGCGGTAGAAAAATGAGCCAGCACGGAGTTTTTGGCGAAATGGGGCATCATTACTTAGACGAGCCTGAAACCGCACCTAGATTTTTTGCTATGATAAAAGAGTTCGTTGAAAAATATAAAAACGACGAGCGCATTTTGATTTGGAACGTTTATAATGAGGTTGGCAACAGCAATAGAAGAGAAGTTTCTCTTCCAAATCTTAAAAAGATATTTGAAATTTGCCGTGAGATTGACCCCATTCAGCCGTTAACTTGTGAAACGGCGTCTTATTACGGCGGTAATTTTGACGACGTTTGTGAGGTTGAAAAATACGGCGTTTTACACTCCGATATAATTTCTTTCCACAACTATAACAGCTATCAATCAAATATTAATACGATAAGAACGCTTAAAAAGTTTGGTAGACCGCTTATCAATAGTGAATGGCTAGCAAGATGCTTAAATAATAACGTTGAGGAGTTATTCCCCCTTTATTATCTTGAAAAGATAGGTTGTTACAACTGGGGCTTAGTTGGCGGTAAGGCACAATATTACGAACCTTGGAATAGCGTTTGGACGCAATATGAAGAAAACCCGAATATGAAATGGGATTTTACCAAGTGGTTCCACGATTTATTCCGCTTAAATCACAGACCTTATAATCCTAAATAAATTGAGATTATAAAGAAGTACTGCGCATTAGCGGACGAAGACTTTAATGAAGATAAGTCCAAGTATGACGTATAATATCATTACGCTTAAAAATGGTGAATTCACCGCAAAGATAAACGTGGATAGGGGAGCGAATTTATTTTCACTTAGAAATGATAGTAAAGGCGTTTCAATTTTGAGAGAGCCCAACTATGATTTACCTCTTGATAATCCTTATCTATACGGAGCGCCATTGTTGTTTCCTGTAAATCGCATTAGTGGTGGTGCGTTTAAGTTTGAGGGTAGAGATTACGTTTTTCCTATAAATGAGGAAAAAACTAATTGCCATTTACACGGCGTTTTACATCAAATTCCCTTTAAGGTTGAAAAACTTTCAAAATCGCGCGCTGTTTTATCTTATACGGCAACTGCTAATTCACCGTATTTGGCCTTTCCTCACGAATTTAGAGTTAAGGTTAGCTACGTGTTGACTTGCAGGGGAATTAAGGTTAAAACCCAGTTTTTAAACCTTTCAACTACTAATATGCCCGTAATGTTTGGCTATCACACAACGTTTAATGCAAAGTTTATAAAAGGCTGTGAGCCTTTAGTGCGCGTAGGGTTTTGTGACGAGATTGAAAGGAACATGCAAAACTATTTGCCAACAGGTAAACTTTTGGATTTTGACGGTGTTTCAAAAGCGTTAATTGATGGTAAATTCAATCCGTTATCTCAACCTATTAGTAGGCACTATAAATGTAAAAATAACGGGAATATCGCAATTTTTGATAAAAATTCAAAAATGCGAGTTGAATATAAGAACAGTAAGAATTTAAATTTTAGATTGATATATAACGGCAATGCTGACGAGTATATTTGCTTAGAACCGCAAAACGCGATGGCAAACGCAGTAAACGCGCCTCAAGGTAGAGATTACGGTGGGTTTACATATATAAAGCCAGACCGCAAAATTACTTTCAAATCTGAAATATTACTTTTAAAGGATTAAAAATTATGAAAATTACTTGGCTTGGTCAGGGTGGTTTCCTGTTTGATATTGACGGGTTTAAAATAATGATCGACCCATATCTTTCAAACAGCGTGCAAGCTATCGAACCTCAAAACTATAGGAGAGTTCCCGTTTGTGAAAGTTTTTTAAAAATTAAACCTAACGTTTTAGTTTTAACGCACAATCATCTCGACCATACTGATCCTGATACGTTAAAAAATTACCTTTTAGACGGTAAGGTAACGGTTCTTGCATCGTACAATGCATGGAAAACCGTTCGAACTACCTTTAAAAACGTTAACAATAATTACGTTTCGTTCAACGTTGGCTCAGAATGGACTGAAAACGGTGTTTTATTCAAGGCTGTTTACGCTGAACATTCCGATGAGTATGCAATCGGCGTTATTATTTGTTACGGCGGTAAAACCTACTATATAACGGGTGACACCTTGTATAATGAAAAGGTATTTGCAAGTATTCACGATAAAATTGATTATTGTTTTCTTGCGGTGAACGGGCGCGGTAACAATATGAATTTTACCGAAGGTAAAAGGTTTGCAAAACGCCTAAATGCAACGGCAATTCCCATACATTGCGGACTGTTTGATGAGATTGATTTAAATTCATTTGATTATGAAGATAAAATAATATTTAAATTCTACGAGGAAAAGGAGTTCTAATATGAAAATTACCAAACTTGAGGTTATAAAAGTTAAACCGAGATGGATGTTTTTAAAAATGTATACCGACAAAGATATTGTCGGTTTAGGCGAGCCTGTACTTGAAGGGCATTGCAATTCGGTTGAGGCTGTAATTAAAGAGTTTGAAGAGTATTTAATAGGTAAAGACCCCATGCAGATAGAGCATCATATCCAAGCTTTATATCGCGGTGGTTTCTATCGTGGCGGTCCGCTCATGCTTTCTGCAATTAGCGGTATTGAGCAAGCTATGTGGGATATTAAAGGCAAATACTACAATTGCCCCGTATACGAAATGCTCGGTGGTAAGTGCCGCGATAAGATTAGAATGTATACCCACATTAAAAGAGCGGGCGTTGCAGGTGAGTTTCCTATTGAGGAAATGCTCAAAATTGCCGATGAACGCTTAAAAGACGGTTATACTGCACTTAAATATTCTATTATTCCTCCCATTAAACAGGTGGAAAATCCAGAAAACACTTACAAGCATATTGAAAGATTTGCAAAGGTAAGAGAGAAAATAGGTGATAAAGTTGATTTAGCGATAGATTTCCACGGTAGAGTTTCTCCCGCTATGGCAAAGCGCTTGATTGAACTTTTAAAGCCGTATATGCCTATGTTCGTAGAAGAGCCGTGCTTGCCTGAAAACGTTGATACAATGGTAAATATTGCCCGTTCTACAACCGTTCCCATCGCTGCAGGTGAAAGGTTGTTCGGTAAATGGCAGTATAGAGAACTTATTGAAAAGCAGGCAGTATCTATTATTCAGCCTGATATTTGCCACGTTGGCGGCATTTACGAGGGTAGAAAGCTTGCTGCTATGATTGAAATGTACTACGGCACGGTTGCTCCGCATAACCCGTTAGGCCCTATTTCTCTTGCAAGCTGTATTCAACTCGATACTTGTATTCCTAACTTCTTAGTTCAAGAGCACCCGGGCAACCCCGACAAGTCTGACCTTGGTGTTGGATATATCAAAGAGCCGTTCGTTATTAAAAACGGTTATATTGACGTTCCCACTAAGCCGGGTCTTGGTGTTGAGCTTGATGAAGAGGCACTTAAAGATAAAATTTACGACGGAAAGTGGACCACGCCCCGTCAATATTATGAAGACGGTTCAAATGCCGACTGGTAAGGTGATGTATGAATAAGTCAGTATTTATTACAGGAGCAACTAACGGCACGGGTTATGCTATTGCCGAGCGCTTTGCAAAAGAGGGTTACGCTGTTTTTATAGGCAGTAGAACTTTAGAAAATTCCGTTTCTGCCGCAAGCAAAATTTCCGAAAAATACGGCGTTTTTGCTAAAGGTTACAAGACTGAAATTTTTAACGAAGAAAACGTTAAAGAAATTTTTAACGATATTAGGGCAAACGGCTACTTGCTCGATACTCTCGTTCTCAACGCCGCAAATTTAGGTATAGGTCAAGTTAGTTTAGACGTTGATATTAAAGATTTTATGGACGTTTATAATACTAATATCGGCTGGAATTTTATGATGGCGCGCCAAGCCTGCTTACAAATGAAAGAAAAGGGTAAGGGCTCTATCGTATTTATAACCTCGAATTCCGCAATTAGAGTTACTGAAAACCGCTTAGCTTATTGTTCTTCAAAGAGTGCAATACTTGCGATGAGTAAGTCTTTAGCGGTTGACTGGGGCAAATACGGCGTTAGATCGAACTGTGTTCTTCCCGGAATGATTAAGACTGAGCGTTGGCACAACAACGTTAATAATGCAAAATATTGCCTTCCTAACTACACGCCGATAAGAGATATTGCCGAGTTTGAAGATATTGCAAACGCTGCATGGTATTTTGGTAGTGACGAGTCGAGAAATACTACCGGCGCTGAACTTGTTGTTGACGGCGGTATGCTTGCTCAACTTACTCCAAATATTGATAGGGAGCTTTGGAAATGATTAACGACGTTATAAAGTGTATTGAAAAGGAAAAAATCGTAGTTATCGTTAGAGGTGTTAAAAAAGAGAGTTTAATCCCTCTTGCCGAGGCTATGTACGAAGGCGGTATTAGGCTTTTAGAGCTAACTTATTCCGCAAACGGCTCAGTATCAGATGAGGAAACTGCTGAAAACATTAAAACCTTAGCTGAGCATTTTAAAGGAAGAATGTATATCGGTGCTGGCACGGTTTTAACTGAAAAACAAGTCGTTTTAACTAAAAAAGCCGGCGGAAAATTTATAATTTCCCCCGATGCTTTTGATAAAGTGATAAAAAAGACTAAAAAACTCGGACTTGTATCAATGCCCGGTGCAATAACTCCAACTGAAATTCAGTCTGCGATTAGAGCAGGTGCTGATTTTATTAAGCTTTTCCCTATGACTAATTTCGGCGTTTCTTACTTAAAGGCGGTAAAAGCACCACTTTCTCACGTTAAATTCTTAGCTGTTGGCGGTGTTGATGAAAACAATATGGCTGAATACTTAAAAGCTGGTATTTGCGGTTTTGGCGTTGGTTCTAACATCGTTAAAAAAGATTTAGTTGAAAAAGGCGATTATAAAGCAATCACCGAGCTTGCTAAAAAGTTTGTTGAGGTAGTTAAATAAACTTTCATAAAATAAATATGCGCTCCGTATAATCTAAATGGAGCGTATTTTTTATGCAAAATTTTATAAAAGATATAATAAAAGCCGTAAAACAGTCAAAAAACGTATTTATATTTTGTTTAATATTTTTTGCTATAGGGGCAATTTTAGGCGCTGTAATTCCTATCGGAGAAACGTTATCGTGTTTATATGAAGAGTTTTTACTCGATTATTTTGCAACCGTTTTAGCTAAAAGTGGGTTTGGAATATCATTTTTACTCAAACGCGTAATAATAAACGTTTTATTGTTGCTACTTATTGCTTTGTTAAGTTTAAATAAATACACTTATTACATAATTTTTCTCATACTTTTTTACAGAGCGTTTATTTTAGGGCTTGCTCTAAAACTGTTTTTAACTAAACTTTTAATAAACGGTGCATTTTTCTTTATATTTTTAGTTCTTGTTCAAGCGATATTTTTATCCCTTGCAATAACGGTATATCTATGCTTAACGTATAAAAAATTGTCTAAAATCGATAACTGCAGTATAAACTACGTATTCCGTTGTTATTTAATATCATTACTTATTTCACTTCTCGGAATACTTTTGGAATTTTTATTTATTGTTTTAATATTTAGGCCGTTTAATTTTTATTTTTAAGTATAGAATAATAAAAACTACTTAAAATATCAGTATGAAAAAGATTTTTAGAGTATTTTTATTAATATCAATTTCACTATCGATATTTAGCGCTTATTCAAATATTTCAAATGTAAAAGCTGAAACAAAACAAGTAAAAGCTGAATATCTTTACGATTTTAATACTGGAACTGAAATTTACGCCTATAACGAAAACGAGCGTTTGCCCATTGCCAGCATGACTAAAATTATGTTACTTGACCTTGTGTATGAAAATCTATCTGATGGCAATATTACGCTTGATGAAGAGGTTTGTATTTCTGAAAACGCATCGGGAATGGGTGGTAGCCAAGTGTTTTTAGAGGCGGGCAATAACTATAAAGTAAGAGATCTAATAAAGAGTGTAACCGTTGCATCGGCAAACGATGCGAGCGTTGCATTAGCCGAGAGGTTGTATGGCTCTGAAGATGAATGCGTTAATAAAATGAATGAAAAAGTCAAATCATTAGGGCTTGAAAATACTCAGTTTTCTAACTGTACAGGGCTTCCAAAGCCTATGCAATATTCATCGGCAAAAGATATAGTTATGATATTTGCTGACCTTATAAAGCACGAAGGCTACTTTGAATTTTCTAAAATTTGGATGGATAAAATTGAGCACACTAAAAACGCAACTGAAATTTCTAATACCAACAAATTAGTTAAATTCTACAACGGCTGTGACGGCGGTAAAACGGGCTTTACGAACGAGGCTGGGTTTTGTCTCACGGCAACGGCTAAAAGGGGAAATATGCGCTTAATTTCGTCTGTAATCGGCGCAAGTGATAGTAAAACGAGATTTAATTCGGTATCAACAATGCTAAATAATGGTTTTAATCTTTATGAAAACAAAGCTGTACTTGATAAAGATTTGCCGTTAGAGATTACTGCAAACGTAATCGGTGGAAAGCGTTCAAAGGTTGAAGTTGTTCCTGAAAAAGATTGCTTTATACTCTCAAAAAAGAACGAAAAATCTACGGTTGATATAGAATATCAATTATATAACGTTAAAGCGCCGATAAATAAGGGTGATTGCGTTGGAGTTGCAACCGTGTATAATAACGGCGTTGAAGTTGAAAAAGTAAAGCTTTTAAGCTTATATTCAGTTGATAAAATGAATTACTTTGACGTAATTTTTGAAATAGCTACAAACTGGTAATATTCGCCTGCATTTATGCAGGCGTTTTCTTATAAAAACCTTGCAATTTTTACGCAGTTGTAGTAAAATATATATGTATATTTTAAAGTAGGTTTTTATGGCAGTAAACAATTTTGAGTCAAAGGTTGACTATTTAACTAAATTAAGTAGCCTTGATTTTGAAGGTCCGCTCGATTTGCTTTTATACCTTATAAAGCAAGCGGAGATTGACGTTAAGGATATATTCGTATCCGAAGTTACTAATCAGTTTTTAGAGTACGTTAACACTCACGAGATTGATATGGAAACTGAGAGCGAATACCTTTCTATTGCCGCAACCATTATAGAAATTAAGTCAAAAGCAATTATTCCTAACGAAGAGGCTCAAATCGAGGCGGAAGAGGAAGGTAATTTGCTTATCCGCAGGCTTGAGGAGTACAAATTATATAAGGAATCGGCCGAAAAGCTCAAATTGCTTGAAGACGTTAATAAATTTTATAAAAAACCCGATGATGACGCTCATAACGTTAAAATTGTTTACACGGATTTTAATCTTGACGGGCTAATTAATGCTTTCGCAAATCTTTTAAAGAGGGTTGACGTAAAGGATACGATAGAAAACAAGGAAAAAGAGATTCCTAAAGAGGTTTTCACCGTAGCTGATAAAATATATTTTATAAGAACTCAACTTCAATCGAGAAAAGAAATGAGTTTTTACGATCTTTTTACGCGCCACGCAACAAAAACCGAAATGATAACGACTTTTCAGGCGCTACTTGAGCTTTTAAAGCATCAATACTTAACTTATATTCAAGATGAAACTTTTGGCGATATAACGCTTTATTATAATGAAAACGGAGGGGAAGAAATTGGAGAACTTGAAGAATATAATTGAATCCGTTTTATTCGTGTCTGGAGATGCTGTTCAAATAAAGGATATATCTGAAAAATTAGGTGTTTCTGATAAAGAAGTTTTAGATGCCGCTAAATCTCTCCAAGAAAAATATGGTGAAGAAAGTGGTATTAAGTTATTAATTTTTAATAAGAAATTACAGTTTTCATCTAATTCCAAGTACGCTGAAGAGGTTTCAAGCGTTTTAAATCCTATAAAAGAGCGTGAACTCTCAAAATCGATGCTCGAGGTTGCTGCAATTATTGCATATAAACAACCCGTTACAAGAATTGACCTTGAAGAGCTTAGAGGCTCAAACAGCGAATTTGCACTCCAAAACCTCTTAAAACTCGGTGTTATTGAGGTTGTTGGCCGTAAAGATACTGTTGGTAAACCTGTATTATTCGGCACGACTGATGAGTTTTTAAAAAGATTTCAAATTTCCTCTTTGGAGGATTTGCCTGATTACGATGAGCTTATGGAAAAAATTATTAAGCTTAGAAGTCCTACTAACGATAGCAGTTATCTTTTTGAGAAAGACGAGTACGTTGAAGACGAAGAGGTTGACCTTTTAGGTGAGGTGATTGACGGGGTTAAAAGGAACGTTGAATTTATTGAAAGTGATGATTTAGAACTTCCCGATATCGATAGTGAAGACTTGCCGGATTATCTCAAAGATGAAGAGGTTGACACAATTAAATAAAGTTTAAAAAATGCGCTATTAGCGCATTTTTTTATTATTTTTACAAATTATATTAATATGATTACGGCGGTATTTATCATTATGTTTATATTGATTTTACCGCTCGTTTTTTCTTTGTATTTGTATTACGATAAATTAAGAAAAAAATTGTTTTTCGCAATATACATTTTTGGTTTAGTAAAAGTTTTAAGTGGCTATGTTTCAAATAGAATTAAAGGCGGTGTGTATATTCATTTATCGCAAAAAAAGGCAATAATTATAAAACTATCCGCATTAAAAAACATAGGAAATGGTCCAAACTATTTAACAGTAATTAACCTTTCTTCAATATATTTTTTAATAGATGTCGGGATAAAAAGCGCATCTATATTAACTGTTATATATTCGATTGTTAAAAACGTTCAGTCATTATCAAAATTATTAAACATAAACGGCAGTTTAATAAAAATTAAAACTGATTTAAATGTGTATCCTATAGATTTATCGTTAATTTCAGTAAAAATCAAGCTTAAAATTACGTTTAATCTTATTAGTATATTAGTTTTACTTATTGCAAACTATATTAGTAAAGGGATTAAAAATGTTAAAAGAAAGAAATTCAAATTTAAACGACAACATTATAAAATCGCTCAAGGAGTTTAACGAAAGTTTAAACGTAAACTCAATAGTCGGAGCTCCTATTAAAGTAAACGATTATACCGTTATTCCCATTTCAAAACTGACTGTAGGCTATCTTGGCGGTGGTGGAGAATACGGTGAGATTAAACTGTTTTCCGCTGATAATTCTCACCCGTTTGCTGGTGGTAGTGGAACTGTTGTTAATATGAGCCCAAGCGGTTTTTTAGTATGTAGTAAAACAGGCGTGTCTTTTATTAAAACTGATGACTCATTAGCTGAAAAAATCTTCGATAAGACTACTGAAATTATCAACGGAGCTGTAAAATAACATTATGAAAAAAAGAGTATATTTTCTCATATTACCGATAATATTGAGTATTTTTCTAATATACAATAACTCGTATAGTACAAGTGCTTATACGGTATCTCACGGCGAGTGTGTAATAGAGGTAAATTCGGGTAGAATTTTATATGAGACTGCATCAAACGTAAAACTACCTATGGCGTCAACTACTAAAATTTTAACAGCACTGACCGTTATTGAGAACTTTGACGTTAACAAGGAAATTACCGTTCCTAAAAAATGCGTTGGAATAGAGGGTTCGAGCGTATATTTAAGAGAGGGTGAAAAGTTAACCGTTAAAGAATTATTATACGGCTTGATGCTTAGAAGTGGTAATGACTGCGCTGAATGTTTAGCGTCTTGTTTAATTAGTAGAGACGAGTTTATTAAGCTCATGAATAAAACCGCTAAAAACTGTGGTGCTAAAAACTCAAATTTTGTAAATCCTCATGGTTTGCCTGACGATAATCATTACACAACGGCGTACGACCTTGCTAAAATATCAGTAAAAGCTATAAAAAACCCTATTTTTAAAGAAATCGTATCAACAAAACGCGTTAATATATCAAACGACGGCTATCCTTATGATAGATTACTTGTCAATAAGAATAAGCTTTTATTTTCATACGATGGCTGTACGGGTATAAAAACGGGATATACTAAAAAGGCGGGTAGGTGCTTGGTGACCTCGGCTGAGCGCAACGGAATGGAAGTTGTTTCAGTCGTTATTGATAGCCCGCAAATGTGGGAAAGAACGAAAGAATTGTTGGATAGTTCTTTTACTGAATATCAAATGACTAAGATAATAAATTTAGATTACTATCAAGAGAAAGTATATACCGACGGAAATGGAAATGCATTTTTATTAGGTTTTAACAACGATTTTTCATATCCTATTAAAAATAGTGAAAAAGACAAGATAAATTTTAAATTTGACGGCAAAACTGAAAGTGAATTTATTACAAATCCACAAAAAGAATGCGTTTTTGAAATATTTATTGAAAATAAGTTGATTTTTTCTCAAAATTTATATAACATTGTATAAGTGGTTAAAATAACTTACCACAAATAATCTAATGTTGGTGATAATATGAGAATTAACAAGTTTTTAGCAGAGTGTGGCGTTGCAAGTAGGCGCAATTGTGATAGGCTTATAAGCGACGGTTTAGTTACCGTAAACGGTAAAGTTTGTACTCTCGGGCAGGATATTGATGAGTATAACGATAGCGTTTCCGTTAACGGAAAGAGGATAAATAGAGTTAAAAAGTTTTCCTATTACGTAATGAACAAGCCAAAGGGCTACGTTTGCACGGTTAGTGACGATAAGGGTAGAAAAACCGTTATGGATCTTCTTCCTCCGGGAACTGATAGGGTTTTCCCCGTTGGTAGACTTGACTATGATAGTGAAGGAATGCTTATTTTAACTAACGACGGCGATTTTTGTAATAGGCTTATTCACCCCTCGAGTGAAATTCCTAAAACCTACCTAGTAAAAATCGAAGGTTCGCTTGAGGATAGTGAGATTGCAAGGCTTTCAAAAGGCGTTTTGATTGACGGCGTTAAAACTAAAAAGTGTTCAATAAAGGTCGTTGACGAAACGAAAGCTTTTACAAAATATCACGTTACCGTTACCGAGGGTAGAAACAGAGAACTTAGAAAACTGTTTTTAACCGCCGGAAATGAAGTTAAATTCTTAAAGAGAATTAAAATAGGCGATCTTGGCATGGGCGGGCTTGACCGCGGTGCAGTTAGAAAACTTTCTCAAGATGAAATTGAATATTTAAAAAACTTATAATTATTTTACGCATATTTCCTTTACATATAAATTTTTAGGTGGGGGAGTATGCGTAATAAATTTTTAAAATCAATTTTTTTCGTATTTATATTAATGCTTTGTTCAGCAATAATTATTGCTGTAAAATCGTATACAAAAAGCGTAACTACCTTTAAAAAACTGGGTAGCATAGGGGTGATTTCAATGCTTGATAATAAAAGCTCGGGGTATAATGAGCTTAAAACGTCAATAGACCAAAAGTACACGCAAGAATTTGTTAAACTGTTAAATCAAACGCAAAATAGTTTAAAGTGCGGTATGCGTGATATATTAGGCGATGAATATTCCTCTCTTTCAGAAGAATATAATCAGATTGTTGATTACATCTCTGGAGAAATGAGAACTTTTAATAATTCCACCGAATATCAGTCTTTAAGGGCAAAACTTGCCGATTTAAAGGCAAAAATTGATGCAGTTGATAAAAGCTCAAAGCAAGAATATTTAGACGAATTTAGAGCGGTTTTAAGTGAAATTTCAACGCTTAATACTAAATTTAACAACCAAATGAAAGATAAGCGCGACAGACTTTTCGAAATTAAAGGGTTAGTTAAAGATTTATTTGCAAAAAACAAAGATGACTTGCTTACTTTGAGAAAAGCAAAAATGGATGAAACGAGAGGTTTGTTAAAAGAACTTTTAGTTGCATATTCAGTAGAAATTAAAGAATTAAACGAAGCTTTTTCTATTAAAGAGTGTAGCTCGGCTATGCCGTTTGATATAACTTCCATGCAAGACGTTATGGTTGCTGGCAGGCTTGAAACTGAGTGTTATAATGAAATTTTAGGTGAAAACGTAGCTGTTTACTCAGAAAACAATACAAATATATTAAGTTAAAATCTGTTTTTTTAAGCAGATTTTTAATTTTACTAAAAAACGCTTGCAAAATTTTTATAAAATGGCTATAATCAATATGTTAAAAATATTTAACGTCTTCATCTCGGTTTAACATATATATACGGAGGCTTATCGAAGCGGTCATAACGAGGCGGTCTTGCAGCGTAGCAATCGTAGCGTAAGCGGAGATTCAAACCGTTTGGGCAACCCATTAGGGTTAAACGGTTTTCATAAATTTAAATATTTAAACAATACAATTTAATACGGAGGCTTATCGAAGCGGTCATAACGAGGCGGTCTTGAAAACCGTTTGGGTGAAAGCCCACGGGGGTTCGAATCCCTCAGCCTCCGCCACAAAAAACCTATACCCATTTGTGGTGTAGGTTTTTTGTTTTATTAGTTTATGATGGGATTCGAACGGGTAGGAAGTCGTAACTAATAGGTTGGATTTTTGCTTTTAGTTACGACAAAACGGTGGACACCCACCGTTTTCTACCCCGGCGTGATAGCAAGGTTATCCTTGCGGAGCGAATCCCTCAGCCTTCGACAACAAAAAGCGCACCTATATAGTAATCATATTTAACTATTGTAATTTAAATAAAATGATGATATAATTTATATTAAATTATTCATATGTTTTAGTTTTTGTGAGGATAGTATGATTGTTAAATTAATTGCACCGTCAATGATAAAGTACTCTGTTTTAACTGAAATGATAAGTGATAGGATTATTTCAGAGATGGGAAATAGAGGTTATCAATTAAAAAGGAATGGCAATAAATTTGAAACGCAAATTGAATGTGAAAATTACACTTTTCAGATTTTTGACAACGGAATAATAGTATTCAATTACGCTTTTGAATTGAGCGATGCAACTCCTTATACTGAAATTTTGTTAAAAAAAGAAGAGTATACTAAAAAGATTATAGATAGAAATGGAGCCATTGTATTATTCTTAAAACTTTTTGAAGATTGTATTAAAAATGTAATCCCAACAATAAAAGAATCTTACTTTTTTAATGGAAAATATGTTTCATATTGCTTAACAACTTATAATATAAGTGAAAATTATAAAGATACAGCATATTCATTAGCTTTAAAAAGAAAGATATCAAATGATCAAATAGCAAATCTATGCGAACAATCGTTAAAGGTTGTAAACGTTAACGAGCATACACAAATACTTTTAATATGGGGTGCACGTATAGTAATAGGTGACGATGCCTTTTCATTTAATCTTTTTAATGATTACGTTATGAGTGAATCTGAGGCACAATATTTATGGTTTATAATAACTTCACTTGATAAAAAAATAGATAACTATATGATTAATGAAACGGGTAGAGTTGCTGATTTATCAATGCTACTTGATACGTCATATAGTGTACTTTATAGAAAATCAAAATTTGACGGTGTTGTGAGCAGTAAAAGCCACCGATATGAGATTGAAATTTTTAACAGTATTGTAACGGCTAGTAAAATTGATTATTCATATGATAACTTAGAGAAGAAAATAAGATTACTTAAAGAAAAGTCTTCATTAGTTGAAGAAAAAATTAACACAAAAAATCGTAAATTTGTGAATATTTTATTAGGCGTTATTTCTTTATTAAGTGCAATTTCTACTGTTTACGGATTTATTTCCGTATTTCAAAATGGAAATGAAAAAATTACCTATCTAATTGTTACAATAGTTGCTGTTATACTTTTTGCTGGAGCAAATATATTTCAACATATTGGTGTAAGAAAATCGCAAAAAACTAAAAACAAAAAGATAAAATGATAATAAATAACGAGTTGTTACAAGAACAAAATACTAATATAAATAATACGAAAAGGCAGTCAAATTTTGAGCTTTTACGTATTATTTGTATGCTCTTAATTATCACACACCATCTATCAGTTCACAGCTATTACACCAGCGATATATCGATTTTTAATCAATATTTAATTAGGTTTTTTCAAATTGGTGGAAAATTAGGCGTTAACGTTTACGTTTTAATTAGTGGCTATTTTATGATAACCTCTAATTTTAAACTCAAAAAGCTTGTCAAGTTAATTATAGAAACCATCTTTTATTCAATATCAATATATTTAATATTTTGTATTTTTGGTATAATTAAATTTGATTACTATGCGTTTTTACAGAGTTTGTTTGTGATTAGGTTTAATAAATACTGGTTTATAACCTCCTTTATTATTCTATATGCAATCTCTCCATTTTTGAATAAATGTTTAAGGGCATGCAACTATAAAGAAATGCTAGTTTTAATTGCAATTTTACTCTTTGTTCAGTTGGAAATTCCTAAAGTTCCAACACCTATTATATCAAATGAGTTTTTGTGGTTTGTTACACTTTACGTAGTTGCTAGTTTTATAAGGTTACATGGTAATGATTTATTAAATTCTTTTAAATTTACTTTGCCCGTTTTTATTGTTAGCTTTGTTTTAATTGCACTTAATAGAATACTTTATTTAAACCCTTACGATTCCCTCGTTCACCTTGCGTGTTTTATCTGTTCAGTTTCACTATTTTTAATATTTAAAAATATTAACATAGGATATATAAAAATTATAAATTTTATATCTTCTTCAACGTTGGCAGTGTATCTCATACACGATAATAAATTAGTACGAGAACAGATTTGGAACGTATGGCTTAAAATGCCGAACTATGCTTATTCAAACAGATTTATTTTATATGCAATTATTGTTGTATTTGCAGTTTTCATAATTTGTATTTTAATTGATTTTATTAGGAGATTAATAATAAATTTATCAATTAAAATTTTTAAAAGATTAAAAATAAAAAATTAATAGTAAAGTAAGAGTTATGACTTATCATAAATTTAAAATAATTCTTGCTATTTTAATTTCTTGGTGATATAATGATAATAATATATTAAAAATCACCGGGGTGTAATATGTTAATCGATTTTCAAAAACTCTTTTTGGGAATAAAACCCAAAAAATCAAAAGGCACTTTAACTAAAGCTTTAAAGCCGTTAAATTTAGCTCAAGCTCCAAAGTCTTATAAGAAAAAGTATATCAGTCATAATTATAAGCAAACTGAGTTTGATTACAGTTACGAAAAAACTTATCTTTTCGCTACTAAATATCATAATACTTTTACTGAAACGGCAACCTTTTCAAGAAATAGATACGTGAAAAAGGAAAAGAACGGCAAGGTTACTAAATGGGGTCCTTGGGTATATAACACGATGGCTGGCGTTAGATTCCACGCATTAGATTTAACTAATTATCCTAAAACTAAAGCAAAACTTCAAGAACTTTATCCTGATTTTAGTTTCTGGTTTACAAAAGAGTACGTTGAAGTTTACGTAAGCCGTTCGGTTAAAAATCTTAAAGGTTGTGAAAGCGTAATTAAAGATTTTGCTCGTAAATACTTAAAAGAGGCTAGTAGTTTAGTTGATTCTATGAACTACGCTCACGATCAAATTCACAAAAAGTAATTAAAATAATATATTAAATACGAGAGGTAAATTATCATGGGTTTCAAAGCATTTATAAAAGATTTGTTTCCATACAGTGGCAAAAAGGTTGAAAAAATAGCAATTAAAAAGCTTAAAGCGTTAAATCTTCCTGAGATTGATAGGCATTATAAAAAGAGTAGAATTTCTCTTATTAACTTCGCAACCAAGAAGAATGCAACCGTTGAATATAAGTACACTGCGCCGACTACTTATCATGGCGTAATGTCTGTATCTGCTAAATATAAGCTTTATAGAAAGGCAAATTGCTTATACAGAGGTAAGCCTGTAAAAGGTCCTTGGCAGTATGAGCTTAAATCTGCTGTAACTTTCTACGGCATTGATATTTCCAGCCACTATTTTGCAGAAACAAGAGCTGAAATTTTGAAACAATATCCTAGACTTAAGTTTAACTTTATGTCAAGCGGTATTGAGGTTTACGATTATTCATACTATGCAAATAATAAAGCTAACGTAATAAGCGCTATCGATTACTTTGCAGGCCGTTATAGACCGGAACGCACTGAGCTTTTGAAAATAATG
>JAFQEV010000040.1 GCA_017398825.1 Clostridia bacterium | reverse complement strand
GACATTCAGAACCACAATCTGACGCTCTAACCAACTGAACTACTCTCGCCATATGGCACGCCAGAAGGGATTCGAACCCCTGACACCCGCCTTAGAAGGGCGGTGCTCTATCCAGCTGAGCTACTGGCGCATGCAATGACTTTTGCGCACCTTCCGTAAAAATCAATGGAGCGGGTGATGGGAATCGGACCCACGTGACCAGCTTGGAAGGCTGGTGTTCTACCATTGAACTACACCCGCACATACCGCACAATGCTTATGAATTATAACAAAAAGAAAAGGCGTTGTCAATTAAAAAAACGGTTATTTACGAAAAAATTATTTTCGAGCGTTTAACGGAATTATTTTTGCCTTTACCTCTCCGTTTGATACCGTGACGAAAGCAAACGTTTCGGCACTTCCATAGCGAGAAAGCGTGCCGGGGTTTATAAAGATAATGCCGTCAACCTCCTTTACGCTTGCAACGTGAGTGTGCCCGTACAGCACAACCCCTGCCCCTATCGACTTTGCAAACTCCTTTAATCTCTCCATTGAACTCTTTACGCCAAACTCATCGCCGTGAACGGCTAAAAATTTTACGCCCTCGAGTTCAAAAACGGCGCGTTTAGAAGAACGAACTGAAAAATCGCAATTCCCCGCAACCGAGATTATCTTATCTTCAAACTCAAAAAGTTCGATTAAATCGGACAAGCCGTCACCTAAAAACACTATTTTGTCACTCGCAAAGCAATCTCCAACTATTCTTGAAAGATTACTCCTTGCGCCGTGGCTATCTGAAAATACCGTTAAATATTTTGCCATAGCCTAAATACCTGTTTTGCAGTATTTTTTAAATTTTCAAACGCAACTTCTTTTTGCATTGCCTTCTCTAACGAGCACGGCGAATTTACTATTGAAAAGAACGCGTCTATCCCAAGCTCGTTCAAGCTTTCAGCCCCGTCGCCTATAGCACCGCAAAAGGCAACTACTTTTTTTCCGTACTTTTTAGCAAGCTTTGCAACGCCTATGGGAGCTTTGCCCATAGCGCTTTGCCCGTCGAGCTTACCCTCGCCGGTAACTATTATATCAGCGGTTTTAACCATATCTTCAAGCCCGATTTTACCGATAACAAGGTCTATTCCCGAGCCCATATTCCCGTTTAAAAAATACTTGAACGCAAATCCTAAACCACCTGCAGCACCAACGCCCTCAGCGTTCTTATCCGAAAGGGGATTTACCTCTTTATAAAGGTCGGCAAAGCGGTTTAAATACCCGTCCATTACTCTCACTTGCTCGTCAGTAGCGCCTTTTTGGCGAGAGAAAATTTCCGAACAACCAAACTCGCCAACGAGTGAATTTTTCACGTCACAAGCGATTTCAAAAACGCATGATTTTAAACGAATATCCGCCTTATCAGTCACAATTTTGGCAATATCACCAACGCCCTTTGCTCCGAGGCAAACCTCTTTTCCGCTTGCGTCTAAAAAGGAAAAACCAAGCGCTTGTAGCATTCCCACGCCACAGTCGTTAGTAGCACTTCCGCCAAGACCAACTATAAACTTTCTACACCCGTTTGAAAGAGCGTCTAAAATAATTTCACCAACGCCGAAAGTCGTTGCGTTTAGAGGGTTTAACTCCTCTTTTTTTACAAGCGTTATACCGCAAGCGGAAGAAACCTCTACAACGCACGTATCGCCGTTTATTATGCCGTAGCGAGCGGTTACCTTATCCCCAAGTGGCGCGGTCACAACGACCTCTTTATAAATTCCGCCCGTGCCGAGCACCAAAGCGTCAACCGTTCCCTCACCGCCGTCGGCAAGAGAAACAACTTTAACCTCGGCACTGTTATCAACCTCTTTCACGGCAAGTGAAACGGCAGTTCCAGCATCTAATGAAGATAAACTGCCTTTAAAGGAATCTATTGCAACGACTACTTTCATAGCTTACTCCTTAAATTGCAAATGGCGCGATAGCGGTGAGAAACCTTGTTTTTTTCCTCATCGCTTGCCAAACCGAAAGATATACCTAAATCATCACTTTTAAAAATACAATCGTACCCAAAACCGTTAGTGCCCTGCTCTTCGGTTAAAATTACACCCGTCGTTTCGCCGTAACCGTCGATAATCGTTCCGTCTTTTTTGTATAAAACCACGCTTGAAATAAACTTTGCCCTGCGATTAGCCTCGCCGTTAAGATTTTTAATGAGCAAATCTCTGTTTAACTTATCGTTGCCGTGGTCGCCAGCGTACCTTGCGCTATACACGCCGGGCGCTCCGCCCAAAACCTCTACGGAAAGACCGCTATCATCGGCTAACACGTCCTCACAAAGCGCCTCGGAAACGGTTTTTGCTTTGATAAGTGCGTTTTCGTAAAAGGTAGAACCTGTTTCCTCAACGTCACCGTCAAAGCCGGCATCTTTCATTGATACAACCTCGTAAACGTCGCCTAAAATAGCGGTTATTTCTTTGAGTTTTCCCTTGTTTCCCGATGCGACTATGAGTTTTTGCATTTACTTTCTCCCTTGATTAAAAAGTGTATGAGGAACGGTAGCGATATTAGCGAAGATATTAAATCCGCCACCGGCTGTGATATTTGAATACCTATTATTCCGAACAAACTCTCGAGCAATATAAGGGTTGGTATAAAAGCAAGCCCCGAGCGTAACATTGACAAAAAGCTTGCCTTTCCCGCCTGGAAAGTACTTTGGAAAAGCATGTTTGAAACGATTGACACGGGCATCACCATAACGCCTATCGATGCAACTCTTAAAGCGAGAGTTCCAACCTCAATAACTGCTTGACTTTTTTGGAAAAGGCTTATTATAAACGATGGAAATATTATCCCAGGTATAGAAAGAACGGAAACGAGTGCCGTCCCGAATAAAATTGTGAAAATTGTTGCCTTTTTCACCCTATCGAACCGTTTTGCCTGATAGTTAAAGGAGGAAACAGGCTGAAAGCCTTGACCTATTCCAAGCCCCACGAAAGCAATTACAGAGGTGTATTTATTAACTACGCCCATAGCGGCGATAGTCGCATCACCATACGGTTTTGAAAGATTGTTGAGTATTCCGCCCGAGATTGACGTTAAACCTTGGCGAATAAATGACGGCAAGCCTATCTTCATAATTTGGAGATAGTCTTTAAATCTTCTCGATACCGATTTTATTGATATTTTACTTTGAGCAAACTTAACGTATAAAATTATAAGCATACAAAAGCTTATCATTTGCGAAACAGCTGTTGCAATACCCGCGCCCAAAACGCCCATGTTAAACACGTAAACGAGCAAATAGTCACCAAAGATATTGAGCAATCCGCCCGATACTAAGCCTATCATAGCGTAAAACGCCTTTCCCTCGTATCTCAAACAGTTATTCAGTACGAACGAGCCCATTATAAACGGAGTTGCAACAAGTACGCACGCGCCGTACTTAATGGCGTATGGAAGGATAGTTTGCGTACTGCCTAAAACGAGCATAAACGGTTTTATGAATATAAAGCCTAATATCGAAAATACCGTTCCTATTAAAACACTTATATAAAATGCGGAGGAAACGTAGCTGGTTGCCCGAGCAACGTCCTTATTAGCAAGGTGCTTAGCAACGAACACTCCTGCACCGTGCCCAAACATAAACGCAACTGCTTGAATAATGCATTGAAGGGTAAAGAGTATGCTTATAGCACCCTGTGCGCTCTCGCCTAACCTACCTACGAAATAGGTATCCGCAAGATTATAAATACTCGTTACCAGCATTGAAATAGTAGTTGGTATTCCAAGTTTTATTATAAGACTGGAAACGGGTGTTTCCGTCATTTTTTTATAGTGCAAATCAACGGTGTTCATTATATGCAAAAATCTTCTATTAAATGGGCAACGGCATTATCGTCGTTAGTGTATGGCGAAATAACTTTTGCCACAGCCTTTATCTCTTCCGTAGCGTTTGCAACCGCAACGGATAAACATTCTCTTTCTATCATGGCAAGATCGTTTCCGGCATCGCCAACGGCTATAATATCTTCAACCCTAACGCAGAAGTTTTGGGCGATTAAATCAAGTGCCGAACCCTTGTTTACCCCTTTTAAGTTGATATCTATCATATTGTCGGTACTTCTAACGACGTCACACTCAGGAAGGAGGCTTACGATAGCGCTAAAATGAGCGTCAAGCTTATCCTTATCGTCAAAGACTAATATCTTGGGCGTTGACGCGCAAGTGCTTTCAACAAAAGAATACATATTCTCTATATTTTTGCCTTGTACTAAGGTCAATCTCTCGTAAAGGCTCGTTCTTTCCGTTTCAAACGGGAAATAAAAACCCGTTTCGCCGTAAAGGTGATAATATAAACCGTTTTTCGTGGCGTAATCTATAAACCTTAAACATAAATGCGTTGGAACGCATTTAGAGGCAAGTATCTTTTTTTCGTTAAGATCATAAAGTACAGCGCCGTTAAAGCTCGATAATAATCCGCTAAAGCCTTGGGATAATAATATTTTAGAAATCCCGTCCGTCGCTCTTCCTGACGATAACACGAAAATTCCGCCACGGCTAACAAAACCGTTAATGGCGGAAAGGTTTACTTCGCTTATTTTATTTTGACTACTTGCAAGTGTTCCATCAAAGTCCGAAACTAAAATTTTATATCTTTTCATTTCAATAATTCTCTACTAAAAGGCAATAATTCCCCCGCCTTGTGCTTTTTTGAATATACGCATATCTCCACCCTTGCTTTCCTTTCGGTGTAAAAGGTGTGAGCATCGCGAATGCCAAAGTCTATCATCTTAACAACTTTGCCGTGCTGGCGCTTGTTCTTGGTAACGATAACAGATGTTACAAGCTGAGTTTTTTCATCGTAATAATCACCGGGGTTTACAACTAAAACGTCAATCTTGTATCCGTAAAGGCGGGAAAGCTGGCGCTCGTAAATTTCGCTGTACTTGCCCATAATACCCGAAAAGATGCGCTCCTCAGTTATTGCAAACACTTCCTTTATGCGCTTTTTGGTGTTTTTAATCTTTTCCTTTAATTCCTCACGCTCGTCGTTGAGCTGAGCGATTTTAGGGTTAACACCGCGCATGGAAACACCAGCCTTGCGCTCCTGCTTTAAAGCGACGGCGGTTTCTTCAAGCCTTGCCTGTAATTCGGAAAGCAAATAGCCGAGATCTTTATATTCTTTTATATTTTCTTCAATTATCTCGAACTTACTTTTCGGCATTAGTTTTTATCCTCACCCTTTTTATAGTCCTCGGGATTGCCAAGCGAGGCGCGTATGTTTTGCTTAATACTGTCAATATATTCACGCCTGAGCTTTGCTTGCTCCACCTTTTCTTCCTCGGTGAGCCCTTCGGTCTTTGCTTTTCTTGCTAAAAAATTTATTCTTTCTACGTCTATCATAAAAAAATTTTTCAATTTATTTCTGATTTTTATTAAAATGTTCTTTTTTTCATTACAATGCTTGCTGCTGTTGCAACTACACCGATACCAAGGATAGATACGAAAAGTGCAATATTTGCATTATCGCCTGT
>JAFQEV010000039.1 GCA_017398825.1 Clostridia bacterium | reverse complement strand
TAAAGATTTTGCTTATCTTTTTGCTAATACCGCTTTCTTCAAGAAGATACGCAAGCCCCTGCCAAACGGCGTAAACGGAAATTAGAGATATCGACAGTTCAACCGCTTTTTGCGTGGCGCTTGAAAACGCCGTTACCATAACCTCTGGCGAGGTAAAGAGTGAAAATAGCACCGAAACGAGTATAATTATCGGGAAAATTACGTTCATACTTTAACTTATGTAAAAGTTAAAAGTTTAATTCGGTAAATTAAGTTTACAAATTAAAAAATTTAGTATATACTTTAAAGAAAGTATATAAACATCTATTTTCGGAGAGGTTATGGATAACAACAAATTTTACATTACAACCCCTATATATTACCCGAGTGGTAACTGGCATATCGGCCATTGCTATACCACCGTAGTTTGCGATGCGCTTGCAAGATTTAACCGCATGCTTAAAAAGGACGTTTTCTTTTTAACGGGTACTGACGAGCACGGTCAAAAAATCGAAAAAAAGGCGAGTGAACAGGGGCTTTCTCCCATTGAGTTTATCAACCCTTTAGTTGACGGGCTTAAGGAAATTTGGAAGGAACTCGATATTTCGTATGATAAGTTCATAAGAACTACTGACGATTATCACGTTGAGGCAGTTCAGTCAATATTTAAACAGCTTTACGATAAGGGTGAAATTTACAAGTCTGAATACGAGGGCTGGTATTGTACCCCTTGCGAATCTTTCTGGACGGAAAGTCAGCTTGTTGACGGCAAGTGCCCTGACTGTGGTCGCCCCGTTCAAAAGGGTAAAGAGGAAAGTTATTTCTTCCGCCTTTCCAAGTACGCTGATAGAATTTTAAAGCTTTACGAGGATAATCCGGAGTTTTTACAGCCCAAATCGAGAGTTAACGAGATGGTTAACAATTTTATAAAGCCTGGTCTTCAAGACCTTTGCGTTTCGAGAACGACTATAAACTGGGGTATTCCGGTAACGTTTGATGAAAAGCACACCGTTTACGTTTGGGTTGACGCGCTCACTAACTATATAACCGCGCTCGGCTACGGCACTTCGCACGACGAGCTTTATAAAAAATACTGGCCGGCTGACGTTCAGATGGTAGGTAAGGAGATAGTTCGTTTCCACACTATCATTTGGCCTGCAATCTTGATGGCGTTAGGGGTAGAGATGCCCAAAAAGGTATACGGTCACGGCTGGCTCTTAATCGGTGGCGATAAGCTCTCCAAATCTAAGGGCGAAAAGATAAAGACGGAAATTACTGATCCCAAGGAACTCGTAGACCGCTACGGTTGTGATGCGCTCCGATATTTTCTGCTCCGTGAAATCCCCTTTGGCAACGACGGTGTTTACACTAACGAGAGTTTGTTAAAGCGCATTAACGGTGATTTATCTAACGACCTTGGCAACCTCGTTTCGAGAACTACCGCGATGATTAATCAATATTTTGGCGGAGTTTTACCGTATTATACCGAGCTCACCGCGCTTGATAAAGAGGTTATCGACCTATTAAACGGAACGCTTGCAAAGGTTAAAGAGCAAATTGAACTTATTGACGTTCCTACCGCTTTATCCGAGATTTTCAAGCTTATTCAAAGAGCGAATAAGTATATTGACGAAACTGAGCCTTGGAAAATTTCTAAGGACGAGGCTATGCGTGATAGGCTTAAAACTGTTATGTACGTTCTTTCCGAGTGTATAAGAGTGTCGGCTATCCTTTTAAAGCCGTTTATCACCAAAGCACCCGATAAAATTCTTGCCTTCTACGGTATTGACGGGGAGAAGGAAATCACCTTTGACAATGCGTATTTCGGCGTTTTAAAGGAGGGTATTTCAGTAACTAAAGCGACCCCCGTGTTCCCGAGAATTGACGTGAATAAAGAGATTGCCGAGATTGAAAAGATGATGGCTGAGCGTGCTAAGGCAAACAAGAAGGAAGAGAAAAAGGAAGAAAAGAAAGAGGAAAAACCTGTGGAACAAATTTCTATTGACGAGTTTTTCAAAACTCAACTCAAGGTTGCTATAGTAAAAACGTGTGAGGACGTAGAAAAGTCTAACAAGCTCTACAAGCTCACTCTCGACCTTGGTGATGAGGAAAGGACGGTTGCATCTGGTCTTAAAAAATACTACAAACCGGAGGAACTTATCGGTAAAAAGGTAATACTCGTTGCCAACTTAAAGCCCGCTAAACTTTGCGGTGTTGTGAGCGAGGGTATGATACTTTGTGCCGAGCACGGCGATAAGGTTGTTTTAATCTCGCCTGAAAGCGATATGCCTGCAGGCTCGGTGGTTGGCTAATGTTTATTGACTCTCACGCCCATTTAACCGACCCAAAAATTATTTGTGATTTCGATAGGGTTAGGGCTGATTACCTAAATGCAAACGTTGGGTTGGTTATTGACGTTGGCTGTTCATTAAAATCGTCGGTTGACGTTATGGGGAATGCCGATAGGTATAGAGAAATTTACTTTTCCGCAGGCTGTCACCCCGACGTTGCAGGTGAGGTTAACGATACCGCGATAGAAAAGCTTAGAGAACTTTCCCGTCACCCAAAGTGCCTTGCAATAGGCGAGATAGGTCTTGATTATTATTACGAGGGCTTTGATAGAGAGGTTCAAAAGTCGGCGTTTATCAAACAGCTTGACTTGGCAGTTACGCTTGATATGCCCGTAATCGTTCACTCGCGTGATGCGTGGCAAGATACCGTAAACATCTTAAAAGAATATGCGCCAAAGCTAAAAAAAGGCTTTTTAATGCATTGTTATTCAGGCTCTCGAGAGATTGCCGAGATACTTTTAAAACTCGGCGCATATTTCTCTTTTGGCGGTGCGCTCACCTTTAAAAACTCAAAAAAATCGGAAGTCGTTAAAGCGCTCCCGATGGATAGAATTTTAGTTGAGACCGATTGTCCGTTTATGGCTCCCGTTCCACACCGTGGTAAAGTAAACGAGCCCAAATACGTTCCGATAGTTTACGAGTTTTTGGCAGGGGTTTACGGCGTTAGCGTAAGTCAAATTGAAAGTCAAATCGAACTCAACTTTAATAAATTTTTTAATATGTAAGCCAAACTAAAGTTTGGCTTTATCTTTAGTTAGCTTGGATACAAACCTTTGGAATTCTCCAACGTTATTGCCCAAAAATATTGTGCGGAGTTGTAATTTTTTTATGAACGTAAAAAGCGTGTTGAAAGAAAAAAATTTCATATTCAAAAAATCGCTCGGTCAAAACTTTTTAACCGATGAAACGCTCCTTGGTAGCGTGGTTGATAGAGCAGGGGTAAACGAGAATTCCACCGTTTTAGAAATAGGCGTTGGAGCGGGAACACTCACCTCCGAGATTGCAAAGCGCTGTAAAAAGGTTTACGGCTTTGAGGTGGATACAAATTTAAAGCCCGTGCTTGAAAAAACGCTCGGCGAATATCAAAACGCCCAGATTATTTTTAAAGACGTTATGAAGGTTACAATGAGCGAGATTGAGGATATGTTAGGTTCGGAGTATATCTTAGTTGCGAACCTTCCTTATTATATAACTACGCCTATAATAATGCGTTTTATTGAAGAGGCGAAAAACTGCAAGGCAATAGTAATCACCATTCAAAAAGAGGTTGCCGAGAGGATTGTTGCTAAAGAAAAGACCGCCGATTACGGCAGTATCACCGTATCGATAAACGCGGTGGCGGATAGCGAGATTATAGAATATATAGGGCGTGAAAAGTTTTATCCTTCGCCAAACGTTGACTCGGCAGTTGTAAAAATAACCTTAAACAAAGATAAGTTTAAAATAAACGATTTACAGGCGTTTAGAACGCTTGTTAAAAACTCCTTTGCAATGAGGCGTAAAACCCTTGTAAATAACCTTATGAAAGGCTATGGCTACTCAAGGGAAAAATGCGAAGAACTTTTAACTTCAATTTCCGTACCCGTAACCGCAAGGGGAGAGGAGTTATCCGTTGAACAGTTCGTTGAACTTTCAAATTTAATATAAAAAAGCCAAGCGTTATTCGCTTGGCTTTTTGATTGTAAAAATTATAACAAGGGGATTTTTTCAAGATATATTATATCTTTTCTGTCTGCTGCGTCACCCTCGGCTAAAACGAAAGCTTTTTTGTGAATTATTCCGCCTGCTTTTTCAACGATTGCCTCTAAACCGATTAGAGATGCGCCGGTTGACACAACGTCGTCAATAATTCCGACTTTTTTGCCCTTTAAAATATCAACGTCATGCTTACTAAGGTATAAGCGTTGCTCCGTGCCCGTGGTGATTGATGCGCCGTACAAAACGTCAATCCCATCTTGCATATATAACTTTTTGCTCTTTCTTGCAACTGCGTAGTAGGGTTGACCGAGTTCTCTTGCAACAACGTGGCAAAGCTGTAATCCTTTAGATTCCGCAGTAATTAAAACCTCACAGTCACTAACGAGCTTTGCAAGCTCTTTTCCGCAATGCTCAGTCATCTCGCTGTTTCCGTGAAGATTGAAAAATGCAATGTTAATGCCCGAGGGGAGCGGTAAAATAGGGAGCTCTGCATTATAGCCTTTAATGTTTAACTTTAATACTTTATCCATAAGTATATACCTCCAACCTCAAATATTTTATCATAATAAAATATAAAAGTAAATAGCAAAAAGCATTTTTAATTCATTTTAATCGCCACCTTTTAATATGTTAAGAGTGGTGAACTATGAAAGCTTACGATTTAACTGTTTTACAAATTTTCAATCAACTAAACACCTCTCAAAAGGGCTTAGATAGCGAAGGGGTGAAAAACTCAAAGCGCTTGCACGGCGAAAACAAAATAACAAAGCTTAAGCAAAAATCGCTACTTAGAAGAATAGGCGAGGCTTTACTCGAGCCCATGCTCCTAATTTTAGAAGTTGCAATGATTATAACCTTGGGCGTAAACCTCGGCAAGTTCTTAAAGACGGGCGACGGAGATTTTTACGAGTGCATCGGAATTTTACTATCAATCGCCATAAGCGTGTTTTTAACCGTGTACATGGAAGGGAAATCTCGAAAAGCTTTCGAGCTTTTAGATGGGCTTGCCGGAAACGTTTACGTAAAGGTTATAAGGAACGGTGAAAAGCAAGTGGTTTTGCAGTCCGAGCTCGCCGTTGGCGACGTTGTGTTTATAGAGGCTGGCGATAAGATTTTTGCCGATGGTAGACTTATAAGCTCAAACGGTTTGAGTGTAGACGAGTCAACTCTCACCGGAGAGAGTAATTCCGTATCAAAAACCGCCGATTTAGTGCTAAATAAAAACACTCCGCTTGCCGAGCGAAAGAATATGGTGTATAGCGGAACGTTTGCAGTTACGGGCAACGGCAGTTACGTGGTAACCGCTGTGGGTGACGGTGCGGAAATGGGCGTAATTGCTAACGATTTACAAACGTCGGATACCGTTTCCGCGCCATTACAAGAAAAACTTGGCAAGCTTTCCAAAACTATAACTTGGTTTGGAATACTTTCGGCAACGTTCGTTTTAATACTCACGGTTGCAAGGCAGTTTGCAAACAACTCGGTATCGTTTTCAAGCTTGCAAGAGGCGTTTTTGAGTGCGATAGTTTTAATAGTTGCCTCCGTTCCCGAGGGCTTGCCTACAACGGTTGCTATAGCGCTCACGCTAAACGTTGTAAAACTCTCAAAATCAAACGCGCTCATTAAAAAACTCGTAGCAACGGAAACTGTGGGTTGTGTAAGCGTTATTTGCTCTGATAAAACGGGCACTTTAACCGAAAATAAAATGACGGTTATAAAAACTGTTGCATTTAGCGGTAACGAGGGTGAAATTTTATTAAATTCAGCCCTTAATTCAACAGCCTTTTTATCGGGCAAAAAGTCCTTAGGCTCTGGTAGCCCCACGGAAATTGCCTTGCTCGAATACGCGCTAAAGCGCAAAAAAGATTATAAAAAACTTAGAGAGGAATTTAAAATAGAGGATAGAATTCCCTTTTCCTCCGACTTAAAATATATGACCACCACCGTATCTAACGGTAGCGTGAAAGTAAAGTATCTAAAGGGCGCTCCCGAAAAGGTGATAGATTTTTGCGCTGTTGACGATAACGTTAAAAACGCCGAGCTTGAAAAGATAAAATCTTTTCAGTTAGACGGTAAAAGGGTAATCGCCTTTGCTCACGGCGAGGAAGGAAGTTTTCATTACGACGGCTTTTCCGTTATTGCAGACCCCGTTCGAAAGGACGTTAAAAGGGCGGTTGACGAGTGTAGGCGTGCCGGCATATCGGTAAAAATGCTCACGGGCGATAACGTTGAAACGGCTTATTCAATCGCAAGGGAACTCGGGCTTGCCGAGGATAAGAGTTCGGTTATCGTAGCAAGTGATTTAGACGGGCTTTCCGACGATAAGTTTAAAGAAACGCTAAAAACGATAACTGTAGTTGCAAGGAGCACTCCAAAAACCAAACTCAAAATAGTAACGGCGCTAAAGGAGACGGGCGAGGTCGTAGCCGTTACGGGAGACGGGGTTAACGATGCTCCCGCAATCCGCCACGCAGACATAGGTATTTCTATGGGTAACGGCTCTGAAATTACTAAAGAGGCGAGCGACGTTATCTTGCTTGACAATTCCTTTTCCACAATCGTAAAAGCAATATCGTTCGGCAGGAACGTTTATAGGAATTTTCAGCGCTTTATAATGTTTCAGCTCTCCGTAAACTTTTCAGCCGTATTCTTTATCGTAATATCGTTAATCTTAGGGGTGGAAAGCCCCTTTACAACCGTTCAACTGCTTTGGATAAACATAATTATGGACGGACCGCCCGCGCTCACTTTGGGCTTGGAAACGAGGGAGGGGGAATATATGACAAACGCCCCCGTCAAGCGAAACGCAAGCTTGGTATCGCCAAAGATGTTTTTAAGAATTTTAATTCACGCAAGCTTTATTTGCGCTGTACTCGTTTTTCAGTATAAAACTGACTTTTTAAAGGTTGGAGAGTATTCTATGAATACGGTAATGTTCTCACTCTTTATACTTTTCCAGCTCTTTAACGCCTTTAACGCGAGGGAATTAGGTAGCGTTAGCGTTTTCAAAAATTTTAGGAGTAACAAGCCCATGCTCGTGGTGTTTGCGGTTACTTTCGTAATGCAAATAGCGCTCACTCAAGTGTTTGGCAATTTCTTTGGCACGGTTGCTCTATCGTTCGTGACTTGGCTTAAAATGATTGCAACGGCGTTTACGATAATACTCCTTTCCGAAATTTATAAATTTATCAAGCGAATGTTTAATTAAAATAAAAAATAATGCATAGACTTATGAGTATGAGCCAGATAAAAATAACCGAAAGTGCCCGTAACGGCAAAAACGTAACGTATATCAGGGAAACGCTGTCAGCTGTTACCAAACAGCTCGGTTGCCTTGTTGATTTAAGGGGAGGGAAGAACCGATACGAGCTTGTTTTTGAAGTTCCCTCCGAGTATCGCGACCTTTTAGTTTGCGAAACTGAAGATAAGATTGCCGACGTTATATCGGTCAACTATAAATACTCTTTTTTCAAGAAAAACTCAAACCTCAGCGGTTTAAAGCCCGTAGAGCGAGAACTGTTACTCACCTCGTTAATTGCCGCGGATATTGAAGAGGATAAGAGATACGTAGTGAAAAAATTAAAAGCCTTTTCCGAATATGCGCTCGACGGAATATTTAATTTCCGAATGAAAGCTTTAAAGGAAAAGTGGGGAGATATCTTAAGTTATATTCCGCCTAATTTTCAATCGGCACAGCTTAGAGATTTTATTATATATCTAATAAAGGATAAGATGGGCAAAAGAGTTTATTTTGACGAGGGTAGCGTTTACGACAAGCGCTACAACATATTAAAAAGAAGGGAACTTTTATCGGGTGATAGCGGTGAGATTTCCATCGTTAAAGAAATTCTTTTATCGGGCGCAGGCGAGATAGAACTTGCCTCACCATTGCCAAAGTTAGATGAAGAATATATAAAACAGCTCTACGGCGATAGGGTTAGATTTTCAAACTCTTATTTTTCGTAAAAAATTCGTTGACAAAAATTTTTTGCGGTTATATAATTAAATAACAATAAAATATACGGATAGGGATAAGTAGCCCCTCGTAGCGCTTTCAGAGAGTTGCTCATAGGCTGAAAGGCAACAGCGTGAAAAGGCAAGTGAAACCACCCGTGATTATCCAAGTCCAAGCGAACTTATCGCTATTAAAGTGGTCGATTTTATCGGCAATTAAGGTGGAACCGCGTTTACCAAACGTCCTTAAGCAATATGCTTAAGGGCGTTTTATAATCCGTTATTTTGGGCATTATACTTCGTTTCTGCTCGAGCGATAGGCTTTGCGAGCCTCGTCTAACTTGCAACTAACGTCTTATAATAGTTAATTAAACAAAACATATAAAATAAGTTATTTAAACTGCTTGTGTTTACAAGCGTAAGGAGAAATTTATGAAAGTTTATTTACCCGACGAAAGCGTGTTGGAAGTAAGCGATAACGCAAAGGTTTTAGACGTTGCTCTTCAAATCAGCGAAGGTTTGGCGAGAAACGCCGTAGCAGGTAAGGTTAACGGAGTAGCCGTTGATTTATCTCACCCCGTAAGCGAGGGGGACAAAGTGGCTATTTTAACGCTTAGAGACGAGGAGGGACTTGACGTTTATCGCCATACCTGTTCCCACGTTCTTGCTCAAGCTGTTAAAACTATCTATCCTACCTGTAACTTGGCAATCGGTCCTACTACCGCTACGGGTTTTTACTACGATATCGATTTCAAAACCCCCATCACTTTAGAAGACCTTTCTAAGATCGAAGAGGAAATGAAAAAGATTATAAAAAGCGATTTGCCTATCGAGAGATTTACCCTCCCGAGAGCAGAGGCAATCAAACTTATGAAAAAGTATAGTGAACCTTACAAGGTTCAACTTATCGAAGATTTGCCCGAGGGAGAGGAAATTTCTTTCTATAAGCAGGGTGCGTTTACCGATTTGTGTAGAGGTCCGCACCTTCCGTCAACCGGCAAAATTAAAGCGTTCAAGCTCACGGCGCTTAACGGTTCGTACTGGAGAGGTGATAGTAAGAACAAAATGCTCGCTCGTATTTACGGAACTGCGTTTGAAAAGAAAAGCCAGCTTGACGAATATCTTGAAAAGCTCGAGCAGGCAAAGCTCCGCGACCATAACAAACTCGGTAGAGAACTCGGTTACTTTACCACAGTTGATACCCTTGGTCAAGGCTTGCCCGTCCTCTTAGAGAAAGGCTCTAAAACTATTCAGGTTCTCCAACGTTTCGTTGAAGACGAGGAGATGAAGAGAGGCTATATCTTAACTAAAACTCCCTTAATGGCAAAGAGCGATTTCTATAAAATTTCAGGTCACTGGGATCACTACAAAGAGGGTATGTTCGTAATAGGTGACGAGGATAAAGATAAAGAGGTTTTCGCCCTCCGTCCTATGACTTGCCCCTTCCAGTTCCAAGTATATCTCAACAAGCCGAGAAGTTATCGCGACCTTCCCATGCGTCTTGGCGAAACGTCAACTTTATTTAGAAACGAAGATAGCGGTGAAATGCACGGCCTTATAAGAGTTAGGCAGTTCACCATTTCCGAGGGCCACTTAGCTTGTACTCCCGAACAACTCGAGGGCGAGTTTAAAGGTTGCGTTGACCTTATGCTTTATATGATGAAAGCGATAGGTCTTGATAAAGATATATCATATCGTTTCTCTAAGTGGGATAAGAACAACAAGGAAAAATACATCGGCTCTGAAGAGGAGTGGGAAGGCGTTCAAGCTAAGATGAAAGATATCCTTGACAATTTGGGTATCGATTACACCGAGGCTGACGGCGAGGCTGCTTTCTACGGACCTAAGCTTGACGTTCAGATTAAGAACGTTTACGGCAAGGAAGATACTTTAGTTACCATTCAAATTGACTTCCAGCTTGCTAAGCGTTTCGAGATGGTTTACACCGATAGTGACGGTGAGAAGAAATACCCCTACGTTATTCACAGAACGAGCCTTGGTTGTTACGAGAGAACGCTTGCGTTAGTTCTTGAAAAATACGCAGGCGCACTTCCTTTGTGGATGGCTCCCGTTCAGGCAACTATCTTGTCTATGACGGATAGGAGTGAAGAGTACTGCCGTAAGCTTTGGGGCGAGCTTTTAGAGGAGGGTATTCGCCCGTCGCTCGACCTTAGAAGTGAAAAAATGGGTAGAAAGATAAGAGATGCTCAGCTTGACAAAGTTCCTTATATGCTTATCGTAGGCGATAAGGAAATCGAGACGGGAACAGTATCGGTAAGAGATAGAAAACTTGGCGATATCGGCGTTATGAGCGTTGAAGACTTTATAAAGAGGGTTAAATCCGAAGTTAAATCTTTAAAGCTTGACTAATTTAAAAAATTCGACTTGTCTTTCATAGCGTTTGATGCACTCTCTTTAAACAAGTCATAAATTTTGACAAAGCCTTAAAAAACAGCGTAAAATCGTTTGACAATTAAAAAAAGAAGTGGTAATATATCTACGACAAGCAGAAGTTACCCCTTCTCGCCGGCAACAATTAGGTTCGCTAGGCTATGATAGATTTAATTGCCGTAAATGGCATTTTAATGACGGGTTACTTTTGTAATCCGTCAATTTTTTTAAGGAAGGTATACGATTATTAAAAATCAGCACCAAATCAATGAAGAGATAGTTGATAAGGAAGTTAGGCTTATCGGTGAAAACGGTGAGCAACTCGGCGTTATGAGTGCAAGTTCCGCACTCCAGATTGCATACGATAGCGATTTAGACCTTGTTAAGATTTCTCCCAACGCGCAACCTCCCGTTTGCAAGATTATGAACTATTGCAAGTACAAGTTCGAGCAAATCAAAAATCAAAAAGAGGCGCGCAAAAATCAAAAAGTAGTTGAACTTAAAGAAATTTGGTTGTCTATGACCATTGATATAGGCGATCTTAACGTCAAGGCAAAACAGGCGCAAAAGTTCCTTGCTGCCGGCAACAAGATCAAAGTTTCAATAAGAATGCGCGGTCGTCAAAACGCACACTCAAACCTTGGTATCGAGGTTATGAACAAGTTCTTTACGCTTATTGAGAACGACGCTGTTATTGAGAAAAAGCCACTTTTGGAAGGAAGAAATATTCTTATGATATTAGCCCCCAAAGCTTAATTTGCTAAAGGGCGAACACAAAATTTTTAGGAGGACAAAATTATGCCAAAAATGAAGACGCATAGCGGAGCAAAAAAGCGTTTCTCGCTCACCGCTACCGGCAAAGTAAAAAGAGGTCATCAAGGTAAGAGCCACATTTTATCTAAAAAGACCACTAAGAGAAAGAGAAGACTTAGAAGCGGTGCTTACGTTTCCGCTACTCAGGAAAAGACTATTAAGTCAATCATTCCTTACAAGGTATAATAGGGGAGGAATAGCATTATGTTAATTAAAAGAGGCGTAAACGCAGTTAAAAAACGCAGAAAGATTATGAAACTCGCTAAGGGCTACTACGGTTCTAAGAGCAAACTCTATAGAGTTGCTAGAGAAGCGGTAATGAAGTCCTTAAACTATGCATACATCGGCAGAAAGAATAAAAAGAGAGATTTCCGTCAACTTTGGATTGCAAGAATTAACGCAGCGTGCAGAATGAACGAAATTTCTTACAGCAAATTCATGTACGGCTTAAAGCTTGCAGGTATCAACCTTAACAGAAAGGTTCTTGCTGACATGGCAGTTGCTGATGAAAAGTCTTTTGCAGCACTCGTTAAGAAGGCAAAAGCAAAACTCGAAAAATAATTTTGAACGGTTAGGCTGTTGATTTATCAACAGCCTAATTGTAGTTTTTTTATGGTTTATTCATCAAAGCAAAATTCGCTTATTAAAAAGATAGCGTCGCTTAAGGATAAAAAGGGTAGGCGTGAGCACGGCTCGTATATTGTAGAAGGCGTAAAGATGGTTTCGGAGGCGATTAAATATTGCCAACCCATCGAATATATCGTCGTATCGGAAAAGGTTCAATTTACCGAGCAAACTACCGCTGAGGTTATAACCGTTACGGAGCAGGTATTTTCATATTTGTCTGACGAGGTGTCGCCTCAAGGCGTTCTC
>JAFQEV010000038.1 GCA_017398825.1 Clostridia bacterium | reverse complement strand
CATTTCGAAAACAAACTAAATATAATTAACTCATTCCCGAAATACGTATTTTGTAAAAATAAATACCATCGTGCGATGGTATTTAACGTGGTGGGAGTTATAGGGCTCGAACCTATGACCCTCTGCTTGTAAGGCAGATGCTCTCCCAGCTGAGCTAAACTCCCATACCAGCGCTCGTAATTTCAAGCGCCATATTAATATAACATCAATTTATTTTTTTTGCAACTGTTTTTTAAGGTTTTTTTAATTTTTCTTTGAAAAGATGCGTCTAACTTTAATAAACGCCCTTCTAAATAAATTTAAAAACTTCCTAAGCCATACGAACGAACACCAAAACAAGCCATACGCCTTTATCCAAAAACTCTTAGAAAATTCTACGTACTTTTCACCCTTGTAAAAACCTACGCAAACGCCTAAAATGTCCTCGTTTTTAACACCGTATTCAAGCACCGTTTGATTATCGCCCCAAAAGACGTATGAATCCTTGTTTACTTTGTAAACCCTGTGCATAACGTACATTCCGTTTGAACGTTTATACAAGGCAATATCGCGCTTTTTAAGTTTTCCGCTTAACGTTTTTACAAGTGCCTTATCTCGCTCGGATTTTAACAGCGGATTCATACTCGTACCCTTAAACTCGGTTACGATAAACCCGTTATCTCTTAACACTTGCTCTATAGAGTTATCAATCATCTATTGCTCCTATTTCTTTAAGCTGAGAAATAACGAACGAAACGTCCTTTTTAACAACCTCTTCCTCGGCATCGTATTCGGCTAAAATAGCGGATACAATCTCGCTCTCAGTAGCGCCTTTTTCAAGCATTTTCCAAATGAAAGTGCCACTTTCGTTAAGCGTCATATACCCCTTGAGCTTTTGCGCGTTTTCACCAACGCCAACTACCACGCTAAGCCCCTCTTCTTTGGAAACTTCTCTTAAAATAAAACCTTTCTTAATCTTCATAACATCATTCCCTCGTGCGAGCATTTTGCCGCCGAAATATCCATATTACACTTTAACAAGTAAAACTTTGCCCCTGAGAGTACCGAGGATAAAATTTCCAGCACCTTGCCTGCACCAACCTCGTCGTCAAACCCCATAGACTGCTCAAACAACACCTGCATAAAGCTCACGGGCGAAACCTTTTCGATAGAATTCGTATCAGCCCTTGTAACAACGCAAATAGCCTCGAGCGGAGCACAGGTATTTTCACCCAAGCCGTGCTTGCCGTTCCAAGGTGAACCGTAAACCATAACGCCATCGCCTTCCACCTTTAAAATAGGCTTATCATCGTTGATATAGGTGATCTTATCACCTAAATACTCTTTTAGTAGTTTTGTGTGAGTAGATTTTCCCGTTCCGCTTGGTGCTGTAAATATATACGCTTTATCGTTATATTTAACCGTTGAGCCGTGAAAAAGCATCGCGTTATAATCTTGCAAAAGTATATTAGAAAGTTTTCTAAGTATCGCCGAATTTTCAATAAAGCAATCGGGCTCGCCGTTTGAACGCAAAACCTCGCTTTTAAAATCGTCTTCGTCTATGCGAACGGTAACGGCAGTTGGCTCACCGCCAAAATACTCGTACTTTTTAAGCATATCTTCGGTATAGGAAAACTTATAAGCTATTTCCATTACTATACCTGCGATTTTAAATCTTTTCCCCATACGACCTCAAAAAAAATACGGATATTTAATATCCGCATTTTATTATATCACCCTAAAACTCTATTGTCAACACCCTCGCGCTGAACGACCTCGAGTTCAAACTCTTTATCCAAGTCGAAATTCGTTGCGTTGTCAAACGCGGCGAGTTTTGAAACGGACACCTCGTACGCAGTAAGGAGTTTCGTTTCCGTTTCACTTATCTTTTTTTGATATTCTCTCGATTGAATTCTCCCAGATATCGCAATCTTTTCACCAACGGCTAAGTTCTTTGCAAATCGAGCGTTTCTACCCCAAGCGATACATGGAATATAGTCACTTTTATTGTAAGCGCGATTAACTGCGATTAAGATATCGGCAATCTCTCTATTAAAGGGAGTAGTTCTATATACCGGTGGTTTACAAATATAACCGCAAAGCACAACGCTGTTTGGGTTTTTGCCGTAATCTTCAGGTAAAAGTTCTCTAACGAACACCGTGAGCATCAACTTTGATTTTCCGTCAATTTGCTTATTGTAACTCCTAAACTGCCCTATTGCCGAGATTGTTGAGCCTATTTTTAACTGCTGTGATTCAATAAGGCGTTCAGATATCGTTACCGGCAGTAAATCCGCCTCTCCCGACAATCTTTTAACCATTACCTCCATTTCGTAAAAGCCCTCGCCGTAAACCTCGTGTGAAAATTTTGCCTCGGTTACGATTTCTCCCTTAACGTAGACTTTGTTGTTTTGCTTTTCGGTGTTAATCATTTTTAATCTGTACTCCAAATGAATTTATTTTGTAGTTTTCTTTATAAATAAGGTCGCTGATTTTAACAAATTCATAACCTTTTTCTTGCAAGTTAGATAAAATGTACGCAAGTGCCTCGTGAGTGTGTAGCGCATTGTTGTGGCATAAAATAATAGACCCGCTCTTAGTTCTTTTTACAACTCTATTCACAATCTCTTTGGCGGAAATATCCTTCCAGTCGATACTGTCAACGTCCCATTGAATAACGTATAACCCCATATCCTCGGAAACGGTAATAAGCCTATCGTTATAATCGCCGAACGGCGCTCTGAACAGCTCTACCTTTTGCTCGGTAATCGCCTCAATTTTGGCAATCGACGAGGTCAATTCTTCCCTAATTTCACTCTCACTAAGCTTTGACATTTTTGGGTGAGTTTTAGAATGAGTGCCTATCTCGTGCCCACGCTTTACGATTTCCTTTACCATATCGGGATATTTTTCCACCCAAAACTCAACGCAAAAAAAGGTGCATTTAACGTTGTATTCGTCTAATACGTCTAATAGTTTTAGGGTGTAATCAGCGCCGTAGGCACAGTCAAAAGAAATAGATATTTTATTATCTTCTCTCTCAACCGAATATATCGGCAATTTTCTAACCGTTCCGCCGAGATAAACTGCATATGCGCCCGTTTTTTTAGTGGCAACAGACAAACAAAAGACTAAAGCAATCGCAATTACTGACAAAGCTATCGCATATAACCGCTTTGCACTCATTTTCATTTTCCTCCATTATAACAACCCCGTGTGAAAACAAATTGACGGTTTTTGACGTTTTTATGGAAATTAAGTCTAAAAGTTATCACACACTACCTTATCTTATTTTTCACCTCCAAGTTTTATTACAATAAAAACTTTGTCACAATAAAAAAGAGCGGAGAAAACTCCGCTCGTTAAAATTTTTGATTACATCGTTCTAAAAATTAGAAATACCACCGCCGAAACGGCTATTGCAAAAAATACCGACACTACCGTGCGAAACACCTTTGCTCCGCGAGTTTGATTGTTGTTATCGTTCATAGCGTTCTCCTTACTTATTACCGATTAAATCTTGCCAGTAAAAATCTTTTAAAGTTTTTCTAATCATCTCGGAATCGGCATACCTCGTGAGTTTACCGCCCTGAGCGATTGAAATAATGCCCGTTTCTTCCGAAACGATAATCGACGTTACGTTTATCATCTCGGTGATACCTATACCTGCTCTATGCCTCGTGCCAAGTTCTTTGGGAAGGTCGGTTTCCTGCGATAACGGAAGGAAACAGCCAGCCGCCAAAATCTTATCGTTTTGAATAATCATAGCCCCGTCGTGAAGGGGAGTTTTGGGGAAGAAACAACTTTCGATAATAGCGCTCGAGATGTTTGCGTTAAGCCTTACACCGCTCGAAATTACGTTATCGGGAATTTTCGTGTTAGATAACACGATTATCGCGCCCATATCGTTTTTAGACATGTTTTGAATTGCCTTTATAATCTCGTTTATGCATTGAGTTACGAGTTTAGCCGACGATTTAACTACATTCGAAACGTCCTTTGCCTGATGAGGCTTATTTTTAACGTTCCACACCGCCCTTTTTATCTCCGTTGCAAAAAGTAGAACAATGCAAAGGACGAAGGTGGTGTAGAAAATCATAAACTCAACCCTCTTTAAATCGGATATTATCGTAATAAAACCTAAAAGCAAAACGTATAGGAAATAGATAACCGAAATTTTAGAGGCATTGTTTTTTCTAAGCAGTTCAAATATAAAAATATTTAGAACGAGAAGTAAAAACAACAACACGCCGTCGTACACCCCGAAAGTTTTAACAACCTCGGAAACGTCGCCTATAAAATTTAAAAGTAATTCTTTCATAATTTACTCCGTAATCATTGTGTTTAGTATGGAATTCCAAAGAGCAGTATCAACGCCAAGTTCTCCACTTTTGAACGCCCCGTCGTAATAAGCAAGCCTGTCGCAAATTTGCTTTAAGCGCTTTGGAGTAAAGCGTTTTGCCTGCTCCCTCGCCTTTTTAATAACGAATTCTTTCGTTTCTAAAACGCTTGCAAGCTCTGCGTTAGTCGCTTTTGAAACGGTTGCGTGAAGTAACCTTCTAAAGTGATAGTATATCGAGATAAACAGCCTTTGCTTATCTTGATTTTTGCCGAGCATATCCGAAAGCATTTCAAACGCCTTGCCGTAATCTCTCTTTCCGATAGCCTCTGTGAGTTCGTACACTTGAAAATCGGAAGATTTAGTCACTAAAAGCTCAACCGTTTCCTCTGTGATTTCAGAATTTGCACCTACAAAGCTGAGCAATTTTTCAAGCTCACCGCCTATCCTCGTCATATCCATATTCGAATACTCAAGGAGCAGTCTTATCGCACCTGAGGTTATAACCACCCCATCGTCCATCGCGCGCCTGCGAACGTAGCCTACGATAACCTCCTCGTCAGCCTTATAACAGTCAACGAAAGTTACGGTATCTAGCTTTTTAAGATTATCGCACTTTTGCTCGTTAACGATAATCAAAACAGTACTGTCACACGGGTCGGAAAAAACCTTTTTGAGCGCCTTGTTTTTAAGGTCGGTTGCCGTGGGATAAAAATCTCTCAAAACGACGTAACGCTTTTCGCTCATAAACGGATAACTCTCGGTTGAGGTGAGAAGAACTTCGGGATCTCCCTTAACGTCCTGCCCGTAAAGGTTTGTAAGATTAAGGTCGGGTTCGGATAAAGCCTTTTCCTTTATCAAGCGAACTGCGTTTTCTCTTAAGAACGCGTCCTCCCCTTCAACGAGGTATATATTGCTTAGCGTTTGGCTTAAGCTTTTTTTAAGGTCTTTGAATTTCACCTTAATATTTTACCAAATTTATTAAAAAAAAATCAATACTAATATGCCAAGTTTACAATGCAAATTCCAAATATTAACGCTATTAAGAGTATTATACGCAAAATTAGGTAAGATTTTGCGCTCATATTGAATTTACCTGCAAATGAGTAAGCGAGCAAGTAATACGGCAGTACCGAATATGAAAACCTAATACCGCTTATCATAAACAATTCGGTGTTTGCAAGATATAGCGCGTAGTTTATAAAACTGAACAAAACATTTGGAAACACTCCGAATAAGGATATCGGGAATACGCACAGCAAAGCAGTTGATATAAGTATTATCGGATAGCATATGGAAACGAGCGGAATTACCGCCATGTTAAACAAGAACCCAAACGCCGAACACTTACCAAAAAAGTCGACCAAGATAGGCAGGGATATAATCTCGGCAACAATGCAAGAAGAAAGCGCCTTTGAAATAATTTGAGGAAATATTTTAGATAACGTTTTTGCTAACGGAGTTGCCAAGAGTATCAAGCCGAGATACACCGAAAACGACAATAAAAAACCAACGCTAAACAAATCTGACGGATTTATCAATAAAACTATAAACGCACTAATTGAAAGGTTGGTAGTTTTATCAGGCTTGAGCCCTAACAAAAAGGCGATTTCCCTAACCGAAATTATTATAAAAGCTCTCATTGACGAGGCTGAAAATCCACAAAAGCCAACGTAGCAAAACAAAACGAGTTCCAAAATCAAAAAGCGAAGTAAAGGCTTTGCTTTTACCCATTTCATAAGCATAGCCAAAATGCCGTACATAAGCCCTATATGTAGACCCGATACGGCAAACAAATGTGCAATGCCAACGTTTTGATAATCGAGCATAACGTCGTTTGGGATATACACGGTTTCACCCGTTAGTAAGGCGTAGTTTAAAGCCGAGGTGCTGGGCAAAAACTCCTCAAAGCGCATAAGCAACCCGTGCTTTAAAGTTGGAATAATTCCATAAAATCCGCTTGCATACACCGAGCTTTCGTCAACCTTACAAAAATACCTTATACCCGTTGAAAAGGAAAATTCACTTAAGCTATCGGCAAGCGTGAACTCACCTATTAATCTTATTTTCGAGCCTTGGAAAATTCTTGTTTTTGATGAAAATTCCGCATACGCTTTTGCGCTTTTACAATCTAAAAAGTCGCCCTTTAAGGCGATTGAATAGGTATAACCGTCACTTGAAAGCTCTTCGCTATACAGCTTTACAACGTAACCGTTAAATACGGATACACCCTCTTTATCGTAGGGAGAAAAAACGTCTAAAGAGATAACGAGCACGCCAAGAATTACTGCAAGGATAATAGATATTGTAAATGCGCCCTTAAGCTTTTTACTTAAGGCAAAATAGTAAAAGGTAAAACCTAAAAGAATGCAAATTAAAACGCAAAAGAAAATTACGGCTAACACCTTACTTAAATAGGTAAAAGCGTAGCCTAATAAAATTCCACTTATAAGCCCCGCCGATATTATAACGGCGGGGCGTAAATTCATAAACCTTTTCTTTTGCAAATCCATAAATTATAAAAGCCTAAATTTTATAAGTTTTTCCCTCTACGGCAAGTTCTGCTCTATTAGATAACGAGAAAATCTCATCGCTAACCTCACAGTCATTATAACCCTCGCCTATATGCGTAACTATAACCCTGCCGTCAAACAGCTCGGTAACACCCACCGCTTGAGCAACGCTCATATGGGGCTTAACTCCTACAAAATCACGCTGTAAAAACGCACCGTCGCAAAGCGCAACGCTTGCACCAGATACGAGACTTTTAATATTGTCGTTTACCGTTGTGTCACCCGTATATGCAAACACCTTATCATTGCAACGCAACTTAACGCCATAACACAAAACGGGGTGCGTCATTTTATAAAAGCAAAACTCCACCTCACCCTCTTTGTACAGTTTACCCTCTTCGATAAAGATAAGATTAAACTCAGAAATGCTCTTTAAAGTTTCTAAAGCTTTGCAGTCAAAGTTTGGAAGATAAACGTTGAGTTTTTCCTTTCTCTTGGAAAACGCAAGCGCGTAAGAAAGCACGCCCATATCGGATATATGGTCGAAGTGGAGATGAGAAAGTATCAAAAAACTAATATCCTCAACGGATATTTTCTCTCTCAATCTCGCGAGCGTTCCTGCGCCCATATCGAGTATTACGTTTGCATTTTCCGTTTGAAGAAGGTAACCAGAGGTTGCCGAGTTCTTTGGCGGAAACGGCCCGTATTTTCCTAAAACGGTGAGTTCCATATTACTTTTTCCCGTAATGCTTTGCCAAACCGCCAGCTGCAGTTTCGCGATATAAATGTGATAAATCTTTACCCGTGTGATACATTGTTTCAACTACCGTATCAAAGGATATTTTTCTACTATCCGATAGGAAATTAGCAAGCGATAAGGCGTTTATCGACCTCATTGCTGCAACTGCATTCCTCTCAATACACGGTATTTGAACTAATCCGCAAACGGGGTCGCAAGTCAAGCCTAAATGGTGCTCGAGGGAAATTTCAGCAGCGTATTCAATTTGGTCTATGCCCATTTCGAACAGTTCCGCAAGGGCGGCGGCAGCCATCGAGCAAGCCGTTCCCACTTCTGCCTGACAACCGCATTCAGCACCGCTTATCGACGCGTTAGTTCTAACTATATTACCTATCAAGCCTGCAACGGCAAGCGCCCTAATTACGTCACTTTCACTAAAGCCGTTTTTATCCTGCATGTATTTAAGTACTGCAGGTAGAACTCCGCACGAACCGCAAGTAGGAGCGGTAACTATAACGCCAAGGTCGGCGTTTTGCTCGCTAACTGCGAACGCATAAGAACAAACGAGCCTGTTTTCTCTCGTTTGAGCACTCTCGTCTATATGGCGCTGACTATGGAGCTTTTGAGCCTTTCTCTCAACCTCGAGCCCTCCGGGTAAAATACCTGTCTTTGTAAGCCCCTCGTTGATAGAGTTTTCCATAGTGTGCCACACCTTTAACAAATACTTTTTAAAGTTTTTGTCCTCGTGCTTAAACACGTAGTCTGAAAGCCTTATATTTTCCGCTTTACAAAGCTTTGCTATTTCAGAAAAATGATTTTCTTTATATAGCTCAGCGCCTTGCTCGGACTTATCGCCCACAATCTCCACGTCCCCTCCGCCTACGGATAAGGCGCGCATTGTTGCGATTTCTTCACCACCTCTATACGCTGTGAAATCAAGGGTGTTAGGGTGCGGAATATCAGTCGTTTGCGTATCGAAAACAACCTCGCATTTTTTAGGCTTTACGGCGTTTATAATCGCCCTATCAGTTCCGTGACCCTTTCCCGTGCTTGCCAAAGAGCCGTAAAGCGTAACCTTTATAAAGTCCGCCGTTTTATTCTCTTTTAAAAATCTTTCGGTAGCGTATACGGGACCCATGGTGTGTGAACTTGACGGTCCAACGCCTATTTTATATATATCTCTAACCGATTTCATCTAATCACCAGTCTAATTTAATTTCGTCATCAACCTCTTTAATTTTAACAAAAACAGGTTTTTCCCATCTTTTCATATCCCTTCTATAAAAGTTTGGAGAGTGCATAGATAAATACTTTTGACCGTCACGGTCGGTAAAAATCATTCCGTGGCCACCGTCTAAATCTTCATCGCTCATTTCCCTGGTAAAGAGTGGCTCGTTAGGTTGAATCCAGTTTCCGTCAACTTTACCGTTATCACTTCTCGCTACCATAACGCAGTATTTCGAAGGCGTTTGATAGTTGGACCAAAGCATTAATAAACTGCCCTTCTTAGTTCTATACAAATAGCAACCATCAGTTACGTTCAAAAGAGGGAAAGACGGGCTATCCGCTCTAAATATTTCTTTTGGCTCGGATATCATTTTTGTAAGTTCTTTATCCATTTTAGCAACCGCCATACGCCCTATTTTATCGGGAGCGGTGCAATGCTCGTCAACGTAAACAACCCAAGGCTGTCCGTCCTCGTCAACGTACAAGGTCGCGTCAATACTCGATTTATCCCTTGGTGTAAAAATTCCGTTTGAAATCTCAACGAAAGGACCTTCCGGGCTATCCGATTTAAAACTCGAACAACCTCTAAAGCCCGTTTCTAAAGATAGATAAGTTGTAAACATATAATACGCGCCGTTATATTTATATACTTCGGGCGCCCACCTAATCTCGTGCGCAAACGACGGGGGATTTACAACAACTTTTTTATCGAGCAACTTCCACTCGCCGTCAAGCCTACCACTCGTATTTTTGTAAACTTTCCACTCAGAACCGTACATGTAATATGCATCGTCTTCCACTAATACGAATGGGTCGCGAAGTCTTTCAACGTTTGCCGTTATAATATTTTTTATCATATAGCACTCTTATCCTTAAACAATTTTATCAATCATCTTATCAACCATGCAAAGCATTCTCGGCAAATGGAACGGACCTTTAAAGGTTGAACCTTTAGTCGACGGCATAGTCGGCTTTCCATCACGGCGGAGATAGCCGTACCACTCGCCGTAGTCTTTATCGTGGAAATGCTCGACCGCATAATCATAAGTCTTATAGAACTTCTCGAGGTATTCTTCCTTTCCCGTATCCATATAAAGCATGAGCGAGGAGATAAGTATCTCGTTGTGAGGCCACCAAAGTTTCATATCGTGCTCGTAGCTCTCAGGGGGAAGACCAAGCGCGTCGATAAAGTATAAAAGACCGCCGTATTCGTTATCCCAACCAGCGTTAAAGGCGTTGTTGAATATGCTTTCACACTTAGCAATAAGTTCGGTTTTACCCGTCAATCTCGCGTACTCGAGGATAAACCAAACACCCTCTATATCGTGACCGGGATTTACTATTCTACCGTCTGTATACTCAAGGTTTGCCTCGCCGTTAACACCAACGTTTTCAAGTAGACATTTCAAATCGTCCTTTACGTGATACTTGAAAATATCTTCAACGCATGCGTTCGCTCTTTCGAGATAATGCTTTTCATTTTCCTTGTCGACTTTAAGCATAATAAGCGTCATGTTAAGGTAAATCATAGGATAACCAAACGCTCTACCTGAACGCGTTTCCGCTATCGTTTTAGAACCTAAACCCGTAGGGTCTTTAGCTCCGTGCCATAAGTCCCAGTATGTTTCATACGCGCGCTTTGCCCTATCTAAATACTCCTTTTCACCCGTTATGCCGTAGTATTCGGCGTTTGCCATTGAGTAAAAGGTTTCAGAATAAAAATACCTGCGCTGGCGGAGGGGCTTTCCGTCACCCGTAACGGTAAAGTACATACGGTTGCCCTTTTCACGATTGATGCAGTATTTCTCTAAAAAGTCTAAGCAAGATTTGCTCGCGTCAAGCCATTCCTTTTTAACGCCGTAATTACTGCAAAGCCAAGCAAAAGTCCAAGCGCAACGACCTTGCATCCAAACGCTTTTATCCGTAGAGTAAACCTTGCCCGTGCGGTCAAGACAGGTGTAAACGCCACCGTTCACTTTATCCATTCCGTTTTTAAGCCAAAAGTTTACGCACTCTTCAAGTTGAAACTTAATTTCTTTTTGGGTTTTTATAAGTTTTTGTTTATCCATAACATACCTCATAAGTCTTTATATATTTTAACATACGGTTAAAATACTTTCAATAGTTATTATAAAAAAACGCCGTTTATTTACGGCGTTTTTATAGTTTAATTTGTTTTTTTGCGCTTAAAGATTTTACTCCTAAACAGTATTAAATTCATAACGGCAAAGAACGCTACGAAAATAATGAGGCAAAGATATGGGTGAACTGGAGCAAGCGTTGCCAAAAACATCATCGGAAAACCGAACACGATTGCAGGGAAATTTTGATATACGAGATTGTCAGACGCAGGCGTTCTAAACTCACCGTCCACCTCTCTTAACAAAATTATACCCGTGCTCGCCGTTCCCGTTAGCATACCGTACATCGTGAGGAATTGCTCTTCCGCGTAATCAGGGAATAATACCTTTGCGACGATACGGTTGTAAACGTAGGTGATTATCAAGCCGACAAAGCCTAATATGAGCATTATGCCCCAGTAATTTTCCAAAACGTCAAGCCTGATTGCCGCAATACCTGCAACTACCATTATATCGAAAAAGAAGTTGCTTGCCCTCGTCATTAGAAAGTTGTTGGTGTACTTTTTCTTAGTTATACCCTTTTTGTAAAAGAAATTAAGAACTACCTTTACAAGCGTAGCAGTCAACACGCCTAAAAGGAAGTTAAAACCGTATATAACCGCTTTCATACCGGGGAGTAAACTGCCAAGCCCCCACATAATCAAATATGCAAGAAGATAAGCAATTACTATAAGAGCTACTTGGATAGTAAACTTATCAATGCTTTCTTGCATAGGTATTTCGTTATCACCCTCAACGGTATCAGTATGTAAACTGCCGTCCGTTCTCGAAGAGAGGACTATTTTACCACGCCTTTTTTGAACGTTTAAATGAATAACACCGCCGATTGCAGCCGACAAAAAGCCGAGCGCCGCTATCGTTAAACCAAAGCTCTTTCCTCCCTCAAACCCAAAATCCGTTTCATAGATAGAGCCATAATTTAAAGCTTGCCCCGTGCCTTGACCGTAACCAAACGGCAAAAGCACGCCTGCAGCGGCAAAAAAATCTTTTAAGATAAACGATGCGATAATCGTAATTCCAAGCCCGAATATAGCCTGCAATAGATAGGTTGACACCGTTGTTACACCCGTGTTGAAAATCTCAACCGAACGCTTTTTAGTAATCTTTCCACCGTTCGTTTTAAACGCGGAGGCAATAAAACCAAGGGCTAAAGTGTGATACGTTATAATTTCGAGCACAGCCATGCCGTTTTCGCCAAACACCTTTGCCTCAAACAAAACGTCATCTGTAACGGCGGTGTAAATTAAACTTATTAAAAGCAAAATAAGTCCTCCGAGTACAGACGTTGGTATCAGCGACTTATTTAAAAAAGGTATTGCTTTTTTAAGAACGTTTGCAAGGAGCAAACTACCGAGTAACGCGCCGAGTATCATTATAAAACCCCAAACGCTATAATCCCAAAAATTGCTCATTTTCGTCCCCCTTTTTATAGTTTTTATAACGGTAATAAAGGTTGGCAAACTTGATTGCGTTAAAACGCTTGCCTCCCTTTAGTTGATAAAGCTTATCGCCTATATAAACGTTAGCTTTATTCCTACCAAGAACTGAAATTGCCAAAACGTTATCAAACTCAAAATTAAGCGAGGCAACGCTCCCTTCAACTACTATTTTATCGCCGTAAAGGCTAACTTTTGCCCTTTTAAACACAACCACCTTTTTCTTATACGGTATAACCTCTCTCAAGGTTATTTCATCGGTAAATATAGGCTCGTTTTGATAATTTAAAGGATTTATCTTGTTAACGAACGACTTTTGATATTCATACCATTCGTTAACCGTAGTAAACGGAAATTCAAAGCCAACGCCCCTTAAGCGTTTATCGGGTAAATATTCCACCTTTTTACCGCACTTTTTACATTCCACCTTAGCATTTTCACTATAAAAATTAGAAAAAGAATTGCATTGAGGGCAAACGTAGAACAATCTCTCGAGATACTCAGCTCTTTTTTTATGATAGAAAAAACCGCCCGTTTCACTCTCGTTTACAAACAACTCGTCGCACACGATTTTATATAGCTCGCTGTCGGATAACTCTAAATAATTTTCAGGCTCGATAACGCGCGTTACACTCGCAGTCATTTTACCCTTTCGCTTAACGTCACTCCACCTCGGCTCAACTCCGTAACCGCCCTCTATTTTGAAAATGGCAACGGGGAGCTTTAGCTTTTTGATAAGTGGTGCAATGGACGGGTTTATATACTCCGTTTTTCCACTATAAGTTCTATTGCCCTCGGGCGCGATTGCTATAGTTCCGCCCTCTTTTGCTACCCTTAAACAGTTTAAAACAGCTTTAACGTCCGTCGTTTGCTTTTTAATGGGAATGGGAGCGAGAAGATATTTTATAAGCTTTGAAATCCAGCCCATTGAAAAAATATCCTCAGTCGCCATATAATACACAGGGCCTTTAAACGCAAGCCCACAAAAAAACTGGTCAAACGGCGTTTGATGATTTAAAAGTATCAAGTAAGGGCGTTTCCCCTGCTCTTTAAACTTTTTTACCTTTATTCCGTATGCAAGGCGGGTGTAAAAAAGAATAGGAAAATAGATTATATTCCTAACTACTTTATGGCGGAACTTAGTCCACTTTTGTTTCTTTACCTTTGCCATAAATCACCTAAAATATAATTTAATTATATTTTTTATGTGTGATAGGTCAATATCACTTTTGTGAATTTTTTGTGAACTTATAAATATTTTAATTAGATTTTACAAAATTTAACAAAAAAATAAGGGCGGGACATAAATCCCACCCCAAGATGATATATTTTAGGTTTACGCAACCCTCCCAATATAATTAAGTGTTTTTTAAGGAGTATTCCATTTGAGCGAAAATTCTCATTGCGTCATCACCATTAAAGTTGCCGTCAATGGTAAATGGATCGATTTTCTCACCGTTGAACGTTGGTGGAATAATATCTTGTAATTTCATATCCTTAGGCGTTTCAATTCCCGCAAGGTTGTAAACGAGCCTATCAACGTCGATTGCGTGTTTTGGTAAGGTTACGCTACCATCGCTAAGCGAAGCGATAATTGATTGTTCGTCAACGTCGGCACAAGGCTCAACGTTAACCGCCTTGCATAAAAAGTTGGAAATTAAAATTCTATCTTCTTCCGCCCAAGGATGCTTGGTTGCCGTTAATTCAAACTTAAAGTTCTCTTCCGCACCGATAGACGAGTAAACCTCGCCAACCTTTCTTGCATTTCTCTTTGCCATTTCGATCGGAATTAAGTTGTCAAACAAGCCTTGCGAAAGGAGAAGTGGCTTAGGAGCAAAGAGAGAATAAATTTCCCACATTTCAGGCCCACAAATGCAACCTTTTAGTAAATTGCAAGCGCAATGCGTTTTTTCTTTTGATAAAAGACCTGCAAACTCGCTAGGATAACCGCTAGATGATATTGCTTTTAGTTCAGGCGCAAGCGCCGTTAAAAACATAGTAAGCGTGCCACCGCCGGAGTTACCTAAAGCACACATATTATCGCCGTCAAAAAGCGGGTGATTTTTTGCCGCTCTAATTAAAGCAAGCGTTTCAGCTACTATAAGACCTTGAAGATTGAGACCGCCATTAAAAGGGGATACAACCTTCCAATGCCCCATAAACTCTCTATCGCCTTGACCGATATTATCAGGAAGGATAACCGCAAAACCGCATTTTGCAAGCCTATGCGCCATAAGTGCGTAGCCCTCAGAAAGTCTTCCCTTTGCGCCGTGACCGCAAACGACGAAAGCTAAGGGAAGAGGTTTTTCGGACTTGGGAATTAAAACCGTTGAACAACCGTAAACGTCCTTCCACGTTTCGTACGTTACTTGATATTCAACGTAAGTTACTAAATCTCTTTGCTTTTGAACGTTGGCGTTTGAAATAATTGGAACTAACTTTTCGTCAAAGCACAGCATCTTCTTAACACCGCTTACGATTTTTTCTCGTTGGTCGGGTATGGTTGGAAGATTAAAACGTTTTTCAAATTTTGCCCTTGCAAATCTCTTTTCGTATTCTTCAAAAATTTGCATTATGCGTAACGAACCTTTACTCATTATGTTTCTCCTTCTTTTAATAATAGCACAAACTTCTACTAAAGTGAATGTCTATTTTTCTTATAGATTTGCACGATTTTCCGATTTTTATTGACAGATTAAACGCGAAGAAGTATACTTATGAAGAGGTGAACGATGATAACTCCATTAGATAAATTGAGTGAACACGAGTTTTCTTTATCGGGAATAAACTTAATCCGCCAAAAGCCTATTTATCATTATTTGAACGTTAAAAATAGGAGATGTAACGGATTTTTATTTTGCACTAAAGGGGAATGTGTTTATGAATTTGACAATAAAAAAATTGCTTTTGCGCCGGGTGCTGTGATATATCTTCCGTACGGGTCTAAACACTGTTTAAAGGTAGTTTCTGAGCACGTGGAGTTTTTTAGGGTTGACTTTACTATAAAGATAAAGGGAGAGATTGTATTATTTTCTAATAGACCGACGAAGATTACCGATGCTTTTTCAAAAGATTGTTTAGAAATTTTAGACCAACTTGAAAATTTATGCCTATACTCTAACGATAATGTATTAAAAATGCAGAAATTACTTAGCTTATTCGATTGCTTGAGGAATAATAGTCAAGCGAATAAAAAGGGTAAAATTTACTCGGCGAGCGTGTACATTTCAGAGCATTTTGCCGAGCCTTTGGACTGTAATCACCTCGCTAAATTATGCTTTTTGAGTACTTCACAGTTTTACAATTTATTTAACAAGCAATTTAATATGACGCCACTTCAATATCGTGACAACTTGATTATAAAAAAGGCTAAAGTGTTATTAAAGCTTGAGGAAATAACAATAAGCGAAATATCGGAAATTTTAGGTTTTACCGACGTTGCGTATTTTAGTAGATTTTTCAAAAAGCACGTTGGAATAAGCCCTTCAATATACGCTAAAAAGGACAAATAAAAACTGTAATGACTTTAATTAAAGAAATGGGCAAGCAGGTATTTATAATTTTGCGTGAGCCTGACGAATTTGTTTCGGACTGTTCGGATAAAACGATTGAGTACTATTATAACCCTAACGAAAAAATTAAAGAAGAGTTACCATTTTAAAAAGTAAATAAAAGTGAATCGTTTTAGGTTTATTTTGGTGGAGCGAGGTGGATACAGCTACACCCTATTAACATAGGTACACCCTGGCTGACCTTAGTCCGTTAAAGTTAGCCCGTCATATGACGGCCGAACCACGAGTGGTTCGTATATTCCGCTCTCACAATCACAAAAGCGCATCGACATAAGTCAATGCGTAAACACTCTAACAAAATATATAAAACATACCGTTTACGGTGGATACAAACATACCCCACGAAAGTGGGGCCCCTGTTTGACCTTAGTCCGTCAAAGTAAGCCCGTCATATGACGGCCGAACCACAAGTGGTTCGTTATATCCACCTCCACATCACAAAAGCGCATCGACATAAGTCAATGCGCTTTTGTGGTGGGGAGAGGTGGATTCGAACCACCGAAGGGAAACCCGACAGATTTCCAGTCTGTTGCCAT
>JAFQEV010000003.1 GCA_017398825.1 Clostridia bacterium | reverse complement strand
CAACGTCATAATCGCCGTAAACTACCACCGTCTCGCCGTTATCTCTCGCCTCGGTTATTCTATTTACCGCCTCGCGCATACCACTCAAGGTAAAGGGCGAAAGCCTTTCCCACTTTTCAGGAGATAAAAACTCGACAATCTTTTCCTCGGTATCGTACCCCCTGCCGTACAATATCTCTGCGGTAGAGTTTAAAATACCCACCTTTGTCGCGAGCTCTTTTATTAAGTTTTGTTCGCGTATATCGTACGTCTTTCTTAAAATCTTCATAAGTTTTTAAAATCACAAACGGACGGGATTTCCCCCGTCCGCTCAATAATTATTTTAAGCTTTTTTCTTCGCTTTGATTTTCTTTCCGAGTTTACGGAGATATACCCACATAGGAGCGGACAGGAATACGGAAGAATATGCGCCTGCCATCAAGCCGAAAATAATGGGTAATGCAAATTCGGACATTGTGGAAATGCCTAATACTGAACATACAATCGCTAATACAACGATTACAGCAAGGGTTGTGATAGTAGTTAAAATACTTCTACCCAAGGTATCGACAATTGATTTGTTTGCGATTTCCCAGTCGCTCGCGTCCTTCATAGACTCAAGCTTAGACACCTCGCGAATTCTATCGAATATTACTATCGTCGCGTTGATAGAATAACCTACTATCGTGATAATCGCCGCAATGAAAGTGGTGTTTACTTGTATGCGGAAAATAGTAGTGAGCGCTATCATAACGAGCACGTCGTGCGAGAGTGCTATAATTGCAGCTAAGCCACTTGATAAGGTAAAGCGAATTGCAATGTAGATAAGCATAATCACGATTGCTATCGCCGTTGCGAGTATTGCGTTATTTAAAAGCTTTTTACTCGTTTCACCGCCTACGATATTTGCAGAAATACTATCGGCTGTAAATTCAAACGCATCGGTATAACCGTTAACCGCCGTTGCAATCTTATCCTTTAAGCTATCGTTTTCACCTTCAATCTTTTCAAGGAACTCGGATTGAGCTGTTTCGCTCGTACTGTCTACCTTTTTACCGTTCAAGGTGTACTTAAGACCGATTTCATAAATGTTTTCATCAGTACCCGACCATCTTATCGAGCCGATTTCAAAGCCTTCAGCATTAACGACTGCGTTAACCTCGTTAACTAAATCGTCTTTAATATCTTGGTTGTTTGCAACGTAATCGCCAAAGTCGATAGATACGGTTGCACCACCGGCAAAGTCAATACCGACGTTCATGCCGATAATCATCATTACGATAAAGCCAGCTAAGATTATCGCCAAAGAGATGGGAGCAAAAATTTTAAAGCGTTTAAAGAAATTAAACGTGATATTTTTAATCTTCATCATCTAAAAGCACCTCCCTTTTAAGACCGAGGAAGGACGTCTTTCCCCCTGACAAGTTGTAAAGCAACTTAAGAATAAATCTCGTAATGACAATCGCCGTGAACATTGAAAGCACGATACCGATTAAAAGAGTTATTGCAAAGCCCTTAATCGAACCGGGGCAAAGTATCCAAAGAACGATTGATGCAAGTACGGTTGTAATGTTAGAGTCGAAAATAGTAGTAAACGCTCTCTTAAAGCCCGTCTTTATAGCGGTGGTTACAGTTTTGCCCGCAGCGTATTCCTCCTTAATTCTCTCGAAGATAATAACGTTCGCGTCAACCGCCATACCGATTGAAAGGATAATACCTGCAATACCGGGAAGAGTGAGCTCTACCCAAGGAACGAGCGCTAAAAGTACGATTAAGAGCACCGTGTAAATGGTGAGTGATAAAGAAGATGCAATACCCATACCGCGATAGAATAAAATCATAATCGCAAATATGATTACTAAACCGATAGCTCCTGCCATTACGCTTGCAGGCAACGCGTTTTCACCAAGCGTTGCGGAAATCTTGTTAGAAGAGCCTATTTCAAACTCAAAGTCAAGTCTGCCAGCTTTAATAACCGCTGCAATCGTTTCAGCCTGATCAAAAGACTCAAGACCGGTAATTTGAGCGCTGTTATTAGTAATTTGCTCGTTAACGGTGGGAGAAGAAACAATCTCGTCACCAAGCTTAATGTACATAGTTTGACCGGAAAGCTTGCCCGTTGCCGAAGAGAACTTGGAAGTGCCTTGAGCGGTAAATTCCAAAATAACTACGGGTTTGCCGGTTTCTTGATCGTAACCAGCGTATGCATTCTTAATATCGTCACCCGTGAGATATTCAGTATCAGCCGAGTCAACGAAAGAAAGTTTACCCGAAGAACCTATTATCTTCAAAATTTCGTCCGCATCGTCAACCTCGGGAATTTCAACTCTAATTTCCCTACCGTCGCCTACGCCTTGAACGGTGATAACCGCCTCGGTGTAGCCCTTATTGTCAAGACGGGTTCTTAAAATATCAACCGCGCCTTCAAAAAGCTCGTCAATGTCATCCTGCTGGTCGTTGCTGTACTTAGGAGTGAGTACCGCAGCGTAACCGCCCTTGAGGTCAATACCAAGACCTATCGTACTACCTATCGAATTGTAGTCCTTTATCGTGTTACCGATAGGGAAGGACGCAAAATCGAGCACCGCAAAAATAGCGGTGAGAAGAACGATTATTCCAAGTATGATACCTGATTTTATCTTACCCATGAAATCCTCCATTTGAGTTTGCCAAGAAAAAAGCGCAATTTTCGCTTTTAACACATATACACTTAATTATTATAAATGTAAACTTTGTTTAAGTCAATAATATTTAACACTTTTTGTGCGAATTTTATCTTTTTGAGTGGAATTTTCCACTCTTTTTTTGACAAAACGTTAAAAAACCCGCCGATATTTACCGACGGGTTTTAAATTTGAAAAATTATTTGCAGTCCGTTTACACGACTTCGTTGTATACCGCTCTAATAGCCTTTTCAAAATCAGCGTTTTGAACGCCTACTATAATGTTGATTTCAGTAGTGCCTTGAGCGATAGTTTTAATGTTTATGTTGTTCTTGCCGAATATAGAGAAAATCTTTGCCGAAATACCGGGCTTTAATCTCATATTTCTACCAACGACTGCTACGAGGGCAAGGTCGTTATCAATATCAACAGCAACAACTCCGTTTACACGCCTTAATTCAGACAAAACGTCATAGACGTTTTTATCAACGTCTTTTCCGTTTACCAAGATAGTAAAGCTGTCAACCGAGGTGTGAATGTGCTCAATCTTAACACCGAAATTTTTAAACACGTCTAAAACGTCGCTTATAACGGTGAGCTTGTCAGCGTTTACGCTTTTAGTGATGGTGAGAGCCTTAAAATTCTTCTTTCCAGCAATACCCGTAACGAACCTATCGTTTATATCCGATTGCTTGCAAATTTTAGTTCCCGCCTCGTTGGGTTTGTTGGTGTTGAGAATATATATCGGAATGTTGAGTTCTCTAACGGGGAACACGCTCTCTTCGTGAAGAACGCTTGCACCCATGTAGGAAAGCTCGCGGAGCTCGTCGTAGGTAACTTCCTCAATTCTCGCAGGGTTTTCAACGATTTTGGGGTCTGCTACGAGCATGCCCGAAACGTCAGTCCAGTTCTCGTACTTTTCAGCATTGACAGACATAGCCATAAGCGAACCGCTAACGTCCGACCCACCGCGCGAGAAAAGCTTAATCTCGCCCGAGGGATAAGCGCCGTAAAAACCGGGAACGACTATTGCCCCAAGTTCTTCGAACTTGCTCTTTACCGCCTCTGCAGTTTGCTCTTCGTTTAAAACGCCGTCGTAATTAAACTTTACAACCTCGGCAGCGTCTACGAAACTATAGCCGAGATATGCCGACATAAGCTTTGCACAAAGGTACTCACCGCGCGAAACTATGTACTCCTCGCCAGCGCCGTTTTTAGCGTTTTCCATAATGATTTCAAACTCGCGCTTGATATCGACGCCAAGATTTAATTCCCTTCTAATTTCCTCGTACCTTTCGGAAATAGTAGCAATGAGAGCACTTGCGTCAATGCCGTACTTTACGTGCGAGGATAAAAGATATAGCATATCGGTAATCTTGTTGTCTTCCTTGCATCTTTTACCGGGTGCGGAAACGACTACGATTTTGCGTTTTTCATCACTTAAAACTATGTTTTTAACCTTTTCAAACTGACCGCTTGACGCAACGGACGAACCGCCGAATTTAACTACAGTAATCATATTTTTTCCGCCTTGATAAGAGCCTGCGCAATCTGAATAGCGTTAGCTGCCGCTCCTTTTCTAATATTGTCGCTTACGCAGTAGAAGAGCAAGCCGTTGTCACACGATAAATCTCTTCTAATTCTACCAACGTATACGAGGTCGTTGTCGTTAGCAACGGTGGATACGGGATAGATTGAATTTTGAGGATCGTCTAAAACCTTAATTCCGTCTTGACCCTCGAACGCCTTTCTAACCTCTTCTAAGGTAAAGGGCTTTTCAAGCTCAACCATGATAGATACTGCGTGTGCGTTCATAACGGGAACTCTTACGCAGGTAGCGGAAACTTTTAGGTCGGGCTTGCCGAGAATTTTTCTCGTTTCGTTAACCATTTTAAGCTCTTCCTTGGTGTAGCCGTTATCGGTAAACACGTCGATTTGAGGAATACAGGTCTTTGCGATGTTGTAGGGATAGAATTCAGGCTCTTCACCTGCTAAAGTTCTCGCCAAATCGTTTTTGCCTTTCATACCGCTACCGGATACGGCTTGATAAGTGGTGTATACTACCCTCTTTAAACCGAACTTATCTTCAAGCGGTTTTAAGGGAAGAACGGACTGAATAGTACTACAGTTGGGGTTTGCAACAATCTTTCTCGCGCTGTCAAAGTGAGCGAGGTTGATTTCAGGAACGATTAACGCGCACTCTTGAACCATACGCCAAGCGCTCGAGTTATCGATAACTACCGCACCGCTCTTTTCCGCCTCGGGAGCCCATTTTTGACTTACGCTACCACCAGCGCTGAAAAGGGCAATCTCAATGCCGTCAAAACAGCCTTCTTCAAGCTTTTGAACGGTGTATTCCTTATCGCCAAAGGCAACCTTTTTACCCGCACTTCTCTCAGATGCGAATAAGGTTAACGTTTCAATGGGGAATTTGTATTCCCAAAGAAGTTTTAAAAAGGTAGAGCCAACGAGACCCGTTGCGCCCACTACTGCAACTTTATAATTTTTCATAATAATTCTCCTTAATACTCGTTAAAAAATTCTAGCTACGAAATCGTAGTTGCTTGCGTCTTTAATGCCGTTTACAATCTCGCTCTTACCGTTCTTGTAAACGTAATACTTTGAAGAGGCTAAAAAGTTTTCAACCTCAAAATTGCCGTTATTTTCGTAATAATACTTGTTAGAGCCTTGAGAAATCCTCTTTACGTCACTAATCATAGCGGTAGCCGTGGGATATCTGCCAGCGCCCTTGCCGTAAAAGCCTAAAAGGTCGTTGGAGGCACAGTTATAATAAACCGCGTTAAATTCGTACGAAACCGCTGATAACGGGTTATCCGCCGTTATAAGACAGGGTTCAACGCTCACTCTTGCACTCTTTTCACCCGTCCTTTGAGATTCGGCAACGAACTTTAAGATATACCCCTTTTCCTTTACGTCGGCAAGTATCTCTTTAGTCACTTTAGAAATGCCGTAGTGATAGATATCGCCATAGGGAACGTAACCGCCGTATGCAATGCTTGATAAAATGCAAATCTTCCTCGTTAAATCAAGTCCTTCGATATCGGCAGTTGCATCAAACTCGGCAAAACCTAAACGCCTTGCCTCAGAAAGCGCCTCTTCCATAGATACTCCGTCCTTTGCCATTTTTGTTAAAACAAAGTTGGTCGTTCCGTTTATAATACCAAAAATTCTATCGACTTTATCAACTTTTACCGACTCTATAAGCGAGCATATAAGCGGAATACCGCCACCAACCGACGCCTCGCACATAAACTGAACGCCGTTTTCTTTAGCGAGAGCGTAAAACTCTTCAATGTGCAAGCTAACGGTTTCCTTATTCGAGGTAACAACGCTCTTTTTGTTCTTGAGCGCCTTTACGATGCACTCGTAGGGAAACTTATCACCGCCCATAGCCTCGATAACAACGTCGATATCTTTATTTTCGCAAATCTCGTCGATTGAACCTGAATATCTCTCGCCGAGCATCTCTTTCTTCGAGGGAAGGTCGAAAACCTTTGCCACTTGTATGTTTGCGCTTGCGGGCAAATTGTCAATGAGGTTTAAAACCCCACCGCCTATCGTACCGCAACCGAGAATACCTACTTTCATAATTTACTCCTATTCAAAAGCAACTAAACTTACGTCTTTTACTTTTTGTATTTTTTTAAGTTCCGCAATAAGCTCGTACACGGAAACGCTCATATCTTTTGCATCAATCATAACCGAAACGTACGCCAAATTGTGAATGGGCATATCCTGGTTAATAGTCAAAATATTCCCCTTGTACTTTGAAATATTGTTGATAATATCGGATAAAACACCCATAGCGTTTTCAACCTTGAAAGAAAGTATTGCCTTTCTGCCAAAATCGCTTTTTAATTCAAACACTTTATCCTTGTACTTGTAAAAGGTTGAACGGCTGATGTCTAAATCCTTGCAAGCGTCGCTCACCGATTTGTTTTCCTCCTCAATGAGCCTTACCGCCTTTACTACCTTTACTAAGAACGGGGGCATCACGTCTTTGTGAATTATCAAAAAATCCCCTTTCATCTTAGAATCGCTCCTTTATCACATACTTTTAATTGCTTAACCTTCCACTTAACGCCACCGGCATTCTTTGGAACGAGCTTTTCAACACCGTCACGCGTGCCAACCGCCAAGAGCGACGGACCTGCACCGCTTATCGCAACCGCATAGCCGTTTTGCTCAAGTATACTCTTGATTTCCTCTCCGCCTTTTATAAGGGGAAAACGATACGGCTGGTGGAGCTTATCGTCAAACACGTCCTTTATAAGCGCCACGTTACCGCTTGCAAACGCATACTCTAAGTTGAGCGCTCTCGATAAATTGTGAACGGCGTCCTTTACCGAACAAGTTTCAGGGAGAATTTCCCTCGCACTCTTCGTTGATACGTTAGCGCTCGGAATTATCGCGTAGAACTTTAAGTTCTTTGCAAGGCTTGCCTTTCTTGAAACTACCTCTTCGCCGTTTAAGTACGAAAAGGTTAAACCGCCAAGAAACGCCGGTGCGAGATTATCGGGGTGACCCTCAATCATAGTCATAACCGATAAGAGATATTTTTTATCGTAAAGGTTTTTAAGCATATAGTTAGCAGCCATAACGCCTGCAACTATGCACGTTGCGCTTGAGCCTAACCCACTCGACGAGGGTACGGAGCATTTTTTGAGGGTAATCTTTACGGGAACGTAATCTTTTCCACTCACCTCGAAAAGCTTTTTATAAGCTTTTAAAACGAGATTGTTATCAAAGCTCTTACCGCCAAAACCGTCAACAGCGTCCTCTTCAGCTTGTTCAAAACCGAACGTGTTATATAACCCGAACGCAATACCTGCCCCGTCAAAAGCGACGCCTAAGTTTGCAGACGAGCACGGAACGGATATTTCAACCTTTAAATTTTCATAGTTTACTATACTCTCAATTTGCTCCTTGGTCTTTAAAACGGTGGGCTTTTTAGAGTACATAAGTTTTTTAATTCCGAACGGAACGGGAACGCCCGTGTGCGCCGAAATATCTTTTATAAGCTCAACCTCGCTCGCCTTTTCAACAAGGCTTAACGACTTAGCAACGGTAAACGGGAATTTGTACGGGCTTGCAGTAGAAACGATTAAAGTTCTCAAGCCGTTCTTATCAAGCTTATTGTACACGTCGTAAGCAACGGCGGTGTGCGGGTCAATAAGGTATTTAAGTTCGTTATAGCACTTGCCGATAGCCTTAATCGTTTCTTCCTCGGTGGAATATCCGCCTACGAAGTCTTTTAAAAACTCCCTTTCACTATCGGAAATTTCATACCTACCCGTCTCTTTTAAATCTTGCATGTACTTGGCAACCTTAGCCCCGTCCTTTCCCGTAGCGAGATATACAAGACGCTCGAGGTTGGAAGATACTAAGATATCCATTGCCGGAGAGTTGGACTTGTAAAACTGCCTGTTTTTATCGTAAACGCCAGTCTTGAAGAAATCAGCAAGAACGTTGTTTTTATTAGACGCGCATATAAATCTATCAATGGGAACGCCTATCTCACGAGCTAAAAAGCCTGCGAATATATCGCCAAAGTTGCCCGTTGGAACGCAAACGTTAAACTTTTCACCCTCTAAAAGCTTACCGCTTTTTCTCATTTGAGCGTACGCGTATACGTAGTAGATAACTTGAGGAATAAGCCTGCCGATGTTTATCGAGTTTGCTGAAGACAATAAAACGTCCTTTTTATTATACCTTGAGAAAATCTCTTTAACGAACGTCTGGCAATCGTCAAAGTTACCTTTAACGGCAAAAGCCTTCGTTCTATCGTCTGTATAATAAAGCATTTGCTTTTCTTGAATTTCGCTAACGCCACCGTCGGGATACAAAACCACCGTGTCGAACTTTCCGCTTTTTATAAAGCTGGAAAGCGCCGCCCCACCGGTATCGCCCGAGGTTGCAACGAGAATAAGTGACTTTTTATCAACGCCGTTTTTCTTTTTCGATATATCAATCAAGAAAGGCAAAACGGTGAGCGCCATATCCTTAAACGCAAGCGTAGGCCCGTGGAAGAGTTCTAAAAAAGACACTCCGTCAAAATGCTTAAGCCCAACGAAACGCTCGCGGAAATTTATCTTATCGTATGCCGACGATATAGCAAAGTCAATTTCCTCTTCGGTAAAATCGTCTAAGAAAATCGTAAACACGTCCTTAGCGATTTGAACGTAGTTTTTATCGAAATAATCAGGGGTAAAGTTTAGCTTTGAAATGCTCTCGGGTAAAAACAACCCGCCGTCCGAACTCAAGCCCTTTAAAATCGCCTGACTTGCCGTTAATTTTTCACCACTTCTCGTACTTAAATACATAACTTTCTCCTTAATAGATAATATAATAAATTATATTCCGAAAAAAAACAAGTGTTTTCGTAGGAAAAACACAAAATATTTTGTCGGCGCACAAAAAACAGCTGTTTGTTTGCCGTGGATAGAATTTTAATAAAAAACGCCGTGAAAAACACGGCGAATTTTGATTTTTATAAGAATTTTAACGCTAGAAATAACGGCTTAAAAATAAAGGCGTTAGACTAATAGCACATCTTAACACAATAAAGCATTAGTTTGATAAGCTGTTTTAAGATGCTACCGCTTAATAAAATAAGGCATTAGTTCGATAAACTGTTTTAAGATGCTACCGCTTAATAAAATAAAGCATTAGTTTGATAAACTGTTTTAAGATGCTACCACTTAATAAAATAAAGCATTAGTTCGATAAACTGTTTTAAGATGCTACCACTTAATAAAATAAGGCATTAGTTCGATAAACTGTTTTAAGACGTTATTAATAAAATAAAGCATTAGTTTGAGTGTTGTTGCCAACCCGATTAAGACGTTAGTTGCGAGTAGAACAAGGCTTGCGACGTGTTTTGGATGAGACTAACCTTGTTGGTTGTCGAAGTCAAAACACTAAGCAGTAACGCAGTTATACGACGCAAATAACGGCTTTATTCAAGTTCGAATGCGCCAGTATATAAGGCATAGTAGCTCCCCTTCTTAGCGAGCAACTCATCGTGCGTGCCACGCTCGATAATTCTACCGTGGTCGAGCACCATAATAACGTCTGCATTGCGAACTGTTGAAAGGCGGTGAGCGATAATAAATACCGTTCTTCCCTCCATAAGCTTATCAGTACCGCGTTGAACTAAAAGCTCGGTACGGGTATCGATTGAAGAGGTTGCCTCGTCCATTATCATAACGGGCGCATCGGCAACGGCAGCCCTCGCAATAGCGATTAACTGGCGTTGACCTTGGGAAAGGTTCGCTCCGTCAGCGGTGAGCATAGTGTTGTAACCCTCGGGAAGTCTTGTTATAAAATCGTGAGCGTTGGCAAGCTTTGCAGCGTCCATACACTCTTCGTCAGTAGCGTCTAAGCGACCGTAACGGATATTTTCCATTACCGTGCCCGTGAATAAACAGGTATCTTGCAACACTATGCCGAGCGACTTTCTAAGGTCAGCCTTTTTGATTTTGTTAATGTTTATGCCGTCGTAACGAATTTTACCGTCGGCAATATCGTAAAAGCGGTTTATGAGGTTGGTTATCGTAGTTTTACCAGCACCCGTCGCACCTACGAACGCTATCTTTTGACCGGGCTCGGCGTAAAGCGTTACGTTGTGCAAAACAACGTGCTCGGGAACGTAGCCAAAATCCACGTCGAACATTCTTATATCGCCTGCCAAGCGGGTATACGTTACGGTTCCGTCAGCTTTGTGGGGGTGACGCCACGCCCAAATACCCGTTCTCTCGGTAGTTTCAACGAGGTTGCCGTTTTCGTCCTCCTTAGCGCGAACTAAGGTAACGTAACCGTCGTCGTCTTCTTCCTTTTCATCGAGGAGGTCGAATATTCTCGACGCGCCCGCCATCGCCATAACAACCGAGTTTATCTGGTTGGAAATCTGACCGGTAATGTTTGCAAACTGCCTTGCCATACCCAAAAAGGATACGACTATATTTATTTCTAACGGAGTTAAAAAACTACCCGTTGCAAACAACACCGAAAAGCTTACGTTTAAGCCCGTGCCGTTTGTGAATATGAATATTCCACCGCCGATAAAGGCAACTAAAACGTAGAGTACGTTGCCTATGTTATGAATAATCGGCATAAGCATGTTGGAAAATGCGTTTGCCTTGTTTGAAACCTCGAATAAATGGTCGTTTAAAGAGTTGAATTTTTCAATCGACTTTTCCTCGTGATTGAACACTTTAACAACCTTTTGCCCGTTCATCATCTCTTCGATATAGCCTTCAACCTCGCCCACCGATTTTTGCTGTGCCATAAAGTACTTAGCGCTGTTTTTACCTATAGTTTTGGTAACCATGGTGATTGCAACTAAGCCCACCACTACCACTAAGAACAACGTTACGCTCAAATATAGCATAACGAGCGATAACGCCGTCATTGTAATAAGCGTTGAGCAAGCCTGTGGTAACGATTGAGAAATGAGCTGACGGATAGCGTCAATATCGTTGGTATACGAGCTCATAACGTCACCGTGGGTGTGCGTGTCGAAATACTTAATCGGCAAGCGTTGCATCTTGGTAAACATCTTTACTCGCATATCTTTTAAAAACCTTTGGGTTAAGATTGCGCCAAGCTGTTGGAATATAAAGTTTGCTATAATTCCCAAAACGTAAATGGATGCGAGAATTATCAAGGTGCTTACAATTTTAGCCCAAGCCTCCGAAATACCCAAGGTCTTATCAATGGTAGCTTGCCTTAAGATTTTGTAAACGGTGTTTAAGAACAAGCCGGCTATCGCGCCCGTTATAGCGCTTATTACCAAGCAAACGGCAATTATTATAAGCAACGGCTTGTAATTTTTGAAAAGTATGCCCATAAGGCGTTTAAGCACGCCTTTTTTCATTTTGCCTATGGGCGGAACTGCTCCGCGTCCACGCATTTTCATACCTGCCATTACGCCTCACCTCCCTCTTGCTGTTTGTTTTGAGAGAAGTATACTTCTTTGTATATCTCGTTATCCTTGATAAGCTCTTCGTGCGTGCCGATAGCGTTGATTTTACCGCCGTCTAAAACAACTATTTTATCCGCGTCTTCAACGGAGGCTATTCGCTGTGCAATTATAATCTTAGTAGTATCTGGAATTTGCTCCTTGAACGCCTTGCGTAAAAGGGCGTCGGTTTTCATATCGACTGCCGAGGTGGAATCGTCAAGAATTAAAATTTTAGGCTTTTTAAGTAGCGCTCTTGCAATGCAAAGCCTTTGCTTTTGTCCGCCCGAAACGTTTGCGCCACCCTGTTCGATAAAGGTGTCGTACCCGTCGGGGAAAGCGGTTACGAAATCGTGTGCTTGAGCTATCTTGCACGCCTCGATAATCTCTTCATCAGTAGCGTGTTCGTTGCCCCAGCGCATATTTTCTTTAACCGTGCCCGAGAACAAGAGGTTTTTTTGTAATACGACTGCAACCTCGTTTCTAAGCGTTTCCATATCGTAGGAGCGAACGTCAACCCCGCCGACCTTAACAGCGCCCTCGTTAACGTCGTAAAGGCGTGAAATAAGGGAAATAAGCGTTGATTTTGACGAGCCCGTTCCACCTATAATGCCAACCGTTTCGCCCGATTTTATATCGAGGTTGACCCCGTCTAAAACGTATCTTTCACCAGTTTTAGAGTACTTAAAGCAAACGTTTTCAAAGGTGACTGAACCATCTTTAACGGTAGTTACGGGATTTTCGGGATTTGTTAAATCGCTCTTTTCCTCCAAAACCTCTTCAATACGCCTTGCCGATTCAGCGGACATCGTTAGCATTACAAATATCATCGAAAGCATTTGGAGCGACATTAATATTTGCAATGAATACGTTAGCATGCTTTGCAAGCTAAATACCGAAAGCCCGGGGGTAAACTGTAAAATGAGGTGCGAGCCGAGAAGTGCTATTGCGATAAGCCCACCCTGTAAGCACAGGCTCATAATAGGTCCGTTTAACGCGAGTATTCTCTCGGCTTTAGTAAAGTCCATACACAATTCGTTAGATACGGTCTCGAACTTTTTCGTTTCGTAATCTTCTCTAACGTACGCTTTTACAACGCGCATGCCCTTAACGTTTTCTTGAATTGACTCGTTAAGGTCGTCATAACGCTTAAACACGCGCTTGAATATAGGCATAGCGTGCTTGATAATCATAACTATACCGAACGCCAAAATGGGAATTGTTACGCAGAACACCGCGGGGAGTACGCTGTTTATTGAAAAGCTCATTACGATTGAGAAGATAAACATAAGTGGACTTCTAATCGCCGTTCTAATGAGCATCATAAAGGACATTTGAACGCCCATAACGTCCGTCGTGAGCCTCGTAACTAAGGAAGACGAGCTGAACTTATCAATATTAGAGAACGAGAATTTTTGAACGTTCTCGTACATATCCTTTCTCAAGTTTTTAGCAAAGCCCGTTGACGCCATTGCGCAGTATTTACCGCCAAGCATACCTGCAAGGAGTGCCACGCAAGAAACTATTATCATAAGCACGCCGTTTTTAATCATACCATTCACGTTACCTTGCTCAATGCACGTGCCAAACCACGAGATAATAAGCGGTAAAAACACTTCCATCGCCACTTCAATTACCATTAAAATGGGGGTTATTATCGCAGGTTTTTTATATTCTCTTAAACTTTTAAACAATCTCAGTATCGTCATAAAAACAACCACAAAATTTAAAATAATTATTTATATATTATTTTAGCAACATATAATTTTATTGTCAATTATATGCGATTATCTTTAAATATTTTACAAAACTTTCATTTTTTAGCAAAGAAAAAAAAGCAAGTAGTGACTTGCTTTTTATTCATTTTTTCGTTTTAGTTGTTAGTCCAAATTTTACACATATTAATCACCAGTATAATTATAAGTGACTGTATAACTACCCGCACCAATAGCCCAATTACTACCTTTCTTTATTTCCGACCATTGTGATGCTGAACCACGATACTTAATACTTGTAAGTGAACTGCAATAGCCGAACGCACCATTACCCATAGTTATAACACTCTCAGGAATTACGGCACTCACTAATCTAGAGCATTGATTGAATACGCCACCGAGGAATATTGTACCACTTTGAATAGTGTATGAAGATAAATTTTTGTTTGTAACCTCTTGCGCAAGATAGTAATCGTTATTATTTATTTTTATGTATCTTACATAATCTTTTTCAGTATATAAATTTGAGCAACCTTGGAACATATTATAATGAAAATTACAACTATTTATAGCGCTATCGGGGATTGTTACGCT
>JAFQEV010000037.1 GCA_017398825.1 Clostridia bacterium | reverse complement strand
ATCTCAGGAGTTTTAGTTATGTACATAAGTTTTAAGCCTTGAGGTTTATCACTCATTACCGTTGCCCCTTTGTTTTCGTTGTTTGCGTTGGAAAACACCTTGAATATCGTTTTGAAAAGAATTTTTAAATCTAATAAGAACGAAAGGTTTTCCACATACCATACGTTGAGTTGAATTCTCTTATTCCACTCAACCTCTTTTCTTCCGTTTATCTGCGCCCAGCCAGTAACACCCGGGCGAACCTTAAACATCTTTAATTGTTCTTCGGTATACTTATCATACGGCCAAGGATGATAAGTTAGCGGAGGGCGAGGACCTATAAAACTCATATGCCCAAAAAGTATATTGAAAAACTGAGGTAGTTCATCAAGCGATGACGCCCTTATAAACCTACCAACTCTCGTAACTCTCGCATCTCCCTTTCCGGAGTATACTCCGCTACCCGTCTTTTCAGCACCCACACACATAGAACGGAATTTGTAAATGTTAAATACCTTTCCGTTTTTACCTATACGCTGTTGCTTGAAAATAACAGGACCGCGACTATCAAGTTTTACCGCGACGGCAACAATCAACAATATCGGTGATAATACCGCTATGCCGATTAATGAAAACACAATGTCGAACAGTCTTTTGAAAAATCCCCTATACACAAAACACCCTACACGATTTTATTATGGAGCGGATGATGGGAATCGAACCCACAACCGCGGCTTGGGAAGCCGCTGTTTTGCCACTAAACTACATCCGCGTGCTTTTTATATATATTTATTATATAATATAACTACCGCTTTTTCAAGAGTATTTTTTAAATTTAAGAGCTAAAACCCTCAATTTCTAATGATTTTTGGTAAAATTTTGGCGTTTTTTGACAATTATTTAATTTTCCGCAACAAAAACTCCGCTTTTTTTGAAAGCGGAGCGTTCGTTTTTTAAGTTGAGTAATAACTTATTTCTTAATCTCGTTAAGATCGTATGGAGTTGACTGATATACGAAATAGTTGAGCCAGTTGTAAAAAAGAAGGTTTGCATGCGCCCTCCAACTAACCCTTGGCTGTTTAGTATCATCGTCATCAGGGAAATAGTTTTCGGGAATATTTGGATTAAGCCCGGCAAGTTTATCCCTCTCATACTCTTTTTTAAGAGTATCGGCATCGTATTCCGAATGCCCAGTAATAAACACTTGAGAGTTATCAGTTGACTTAATAAGGTAAATTCCAGCACCCTCAGACTCGGCTAACACCTTGAGATTTGAGTTGTTTCTAACCTTTTGCTCATCGATACCGCTATGGCGGGAATGAGGGGCATAAAACACGTCGTCAAACCCACGAACGAGCATTGACTTTTTATCAACTACCGTGTGAGTATACACGCCCGACAATTTTTTATCAAGCATAACCTTTTCAACGCCGTAATAGTGATAAAGTGCCGCTTGTGCACCCCAGCATATAAACACGGTACTGTGAACGTTCTTCCTAGTCCAGTCAAAAATACCGCAAAGCTCTTGCCAGTAGTCAACTTTTTCATAATCGTAATGCTCAACGGGAGCACCCGTTACTATCATACCGTCAAAGCTCTCATCTTTAACCTCGTCAAAGGTTTTATAGAAAGCTATCATGTGCTCTTTCGCCGTGTTTTTAGACTCGTGAGAGGACATGGTTAAAAGAGTTAACTCGACCTGCAACGGCGTGTTGCCGAGCAAGCGAGAAAACTGCGTTTCGGTGACGATTTTCGTCGGCATTAAGTTAAGTAAAAGTATCTTTAACGGCCTTATATCTTGAGTTTGCGCCCTAAACTCGTTCATAACGAAGATGTTTTCGTTGAGGAGCATTTGGGCGGCAGGCAAGCCGTTTGGAATTTTAATAGGCATAGTTCACCTTTGTTGTTATTTTAGTGTTAATATTAAAAATAAACGATTAATTAAAAACGTCGGAAACAAGCAAGACAAGGCTCGCAAAGGCGGAGCGGTAACGATAGACCTTTTTGGTCATCGTTAGTGCAACGACTTTGCTAAAACGAAGTATTGCGCCGTTTATAACGCTATATCTAAAGTGTTAGAAACGAGTTAGGCAAGGCTCGACGGCAAGCCGCTGGGCGTAATTGACCTACTCGGTCATTACGGTCACGGATTGACGGCAGTAACAATGCATAACGAAGTTTATAACGCTTTAGAAAGTGCTTGGTCAATATCCGCAATCAAATCCTCGGCTGACTCGATACCGCAAGAGAACCTTATGAGGTTTGGAGAAATTCCTGCAGCCTCAAGCTGAGCATCGCTGAGCTGACGGTGAGTTGCATTTGCGGGGTGTAATACACAGGTACGAGCGTCTGCAACGTGGGTTTCAATAGCGGCAAGCTTTAAGTTCTTCATAAACTTTTCAGCAGCCTTTCTACCACCCTTAACGCCAAAACTTACAACACCGCAAGTGCCGTTAGGCATATATTTTTGAGCAAGGTCATAGTACTTATCACCCTCTAAACCTGGGAAGATAACCCACTCAACTCTATCGTCGTTTTTAAGGAATTGAGCGACCTTTAAGGCGTTTTCAGCGTGTTTTGGCATACGAACGTGGAGGCTCTCTAAGCCCAAGTTTATGTAGTATGCGCTCTGGGGAGACTGGGTGCAACCAAAGTCTCTCATAAGTTGAGCGGTTGCCTTTGTAATGAACGCGCCCTCTTTGCCAAATTTCTCAGCATAAACGATGCCGTGGTAGCTATCGTCAGGCGTGGTAAGACCGGGGTATTTATCCTTGTGAGCCATCCAGTCAAACCTACCCGAATCAACGATACAGCCGCCGATTGTAGACGCGTGCCCGTCCATATACTTAGTAGTTGCGTGAGTAACGATATCAGCACCCCACTCAAAAGGACGGCAGAAATACGGGGTTGGGAAGGTATTATCAACGATAAGCGGAACGCCGTTTTTGTGAGCGACGCGCGCGAACTTTTCTATATCTAAAACGTGCAAAGTCGGGTTGGCAATAGTCTCGCCGAAAACCGCTTTGGTGTTAGGTCTAAACGCGGCTTGAATTTCCTCTTCGGTAGCCTCTGGGGAAACGAATGTGAAATCAATGCCCATCTTTTTCATTGTAACGTTGAACAGGTTAAACGTGCCGCCGTAGATTGATGCGGAGGAGATTACGTGATCGCCTGCATTTGCAATATTAAATATTGAAAAAAAGTTGGCCGCCTGACCTGACGAGGTGAGCATTGCAGCAGTACCGCCCTCTAAAGCGCAAATCTTTGCAGCAACGTAATCGCAGGTGGGGTTTTGAAGTCTTGAATAGAAATAACCGCTCGCCTCAAGGTCGAAGAGCTTGCCCATATCCTCGCTCGTATCGTACTTAAAGGTGGTGCTTTGATAAATGGGAATTTCTCTCGGCTCACCGTTTTTAGGGGTGTAGCCTGCTTGAACGCACTTGGTATCTAAATTGTAATTTTTCATAATATCTCCTAAAAAAACAAAACTCGGGGCAACTCGCCCCGAGCTTTTTAAACTCGTTTACGAGTTTTCTTTTAATGCATAACGGTTTTATTAGCCTTCAATTTTCTCAAGAAGTTTAAGGTCAACACCCTTGTCGGAAATCTTGATAATTTCAACCTTAACGGTATCGCCTATAGATAAAACTTCTTCAACGCTATTAATCCTTTCTTTGCTCATCTTGGAAATGTGAATCATACCGTCTTTACCGGGAGCGAGCTCACAGAACGCGCCAACCTTAGGTAAAATTCTAACAACGGTAGAGATGAACATATCGCCAACCTCTAAATCTCTAACGATAGCGGTGATGATAGCTTTTGCCTTGTTAGCATTTTCCATATCTTCGCCATAAGTTGCGATAAATACCTTACCAGAATCGTCAATATCGATCTTAACGCCGGTTTCAGCGATAATCTTGTTGATGGTCTTTCCACCAGAACCGATAACGTCTTTAATCTTTTCAGGGTCAATAGTGAAGGAAATAATCTTGGGTGCGTATTTGGAAAGATTTTCGTTAACTGCAGGAATGCACTCGAGCATCTTGTTCAAAATATGCTGTCTACCCTCGTTTGCCTGTTTGATTGCTTGGCGTAAAATAGCCTCGTCAATACCCTTAATCTTAATGTCCATTTGAATTGCGGTGATACCCTTGGTAGTACCTGCAACCTTAAAGTCCATATCGCCAAGGAAGTCTTCTAAGCCTTGAATATCGCTCATTACGGATACTTTACCGCTCTCAACGTCCTTGATAAGACCCATAGCAATACCTGCAACGGGACGAGCAATGGGAACACCTGCATCCATAAGCGCCATAGTAGAACCGCATACAGAACCTTGAGAGGTAGAACCGTTAGAGGAAAGAACCTCGGAAACGAGTCTAATTGCATACGGGAACTCTTCTTCGCTGGGGATAACGGGTTCAAGTGCTCTTTCAGCAAGTGCACCGTGACCGATTTCACGTCTACCAGGACTTCTTAAGGGTTTAGCCTCGCCAGAAGCGTAGCCGGGCATGTTGTAGTGGTGCATGTAGCGCTTAGAAACCTCTTCGTCTAAGCCTTCAAGCTTTTGAACCTCGCTGATAGTGCCTAAGGTACAAGTTGTTAACACTTGAGTTTGACCACGGGTAAATACGCCCGAGCCGTGAACTCTCGGAAGAACTCCGTGCTCACACCAAATAGGTCTAATTTCGGTTAAAGTTCTACCGTCGGGGCGAACGCCGTTGTTGGTAATTTTAGCTCTAACCTTTTCTTTAGTGATGTAGTAAAGAGAATCTTTAATCTCTCTTGCCATATCGGGATAAATATCGGCAAAATGCTCTAAACAGTCTTTTTCAACCTCGTCTTGACGTTCTTGGCGAACTTCTCTATCAAAGGTATCAAGAGCGTAATCAAGCTTTTCAGACGCATATGCTCTAACAGCATTGTCAAGGTCTTCAGGGATTTTGTATAAATCCATTTCGAGCTTTTTCTTACCGCACTCTGCAACGATACCCTCGATGAACGCGCATTGACGCTTGATTTCTTCGTGACCGAACAAGATAGCCTTAATCATCTGCTCGTCCTCAATTTCTTTAGCGCCTGCCTCTACCATCATAATAGCGTCCTTAGTACCGGAAAGAGATAAGCTTAACTCGCTTGCCTCACGCTGAGCAACGTCAGGATTGATAACGTACTCGCCGTCAACCATACCAACTTGAACAGAGCCGGTAGGACCTTGCCAAGGAATATCCGAGATAGAAAGCGCGATAGAACTACCGAGCATTGCAAGGGGTTCTGGTGAAACGTTAACGTCAACGGATAATGCGGTTGCAACTACCGTTACGTCATTGAAAATTCCCTTGGGGAAAAGGGGACGGATAGGTCTGTCGATAAGTCTTGAAACTAAAATAGCCTTATCGCTTGCTCTTCCCTCTCTCTTTTTAAAGCCACCGGGGATTTTGCCTACTGCATACATTTTTTCTTCATAATCCACGCTCAAGGGGAAGAAATCCATTCCTTCTCTTGCCGTGGGAGCCATAGTAGCGTTCACCATAACAACCGTTTCACCGCATCTGATAACGCACGAACCGTTTGCTTGCTGAGCGTACTTACCTACTTCAACGGTAACTTCTCTACCGCCGATTTGGGTTTTGAAAACTTTAAAATTTTCTAACATTTTTTTCTCCTTAAACTTTTACTATACTCTGATAAAATCTTTGCGTAACCCTTGCGCAAAAGATTGAACATGCAAATTAGAACGAATTAAAGTGTTATAAACAAGCAAGACAAGGCTCGCAAATGCGGGGGTGATAACGATAGACCTTTTCTGGTCATCGTTAGTGCAACGGCTTTGCAGAAACGAAGTATTGCGAAGTTTATAACGCTTTAAAAAAATAATGGGGAGTACCATTGTGATTGCACTCCCCCAAAATTCTCTCTTATTTACGAAGTCCGAGTTTGGCAATGAGCGTTCTGTACGCCTCAATGTCTTTCGACTTAAGGTAGTCTAAAAGACCTTTTCTCTTACCAACCATCTTCATAAGACCACGTCTCGAATGATTGTCTTGCTTGTTTGCCTTTAAGTGCTCGTTCAAGTGATTAATTCTCTCAGTTAAAAGAGCAACTTGAACTTCTACCGAACCGGTGTCACCTTCGTGAGTTTTGTAACTGTCAATAATACCTGCTTTGATTTCTTTTTCCATTTTCATTTATCCTCCATTATGGAAATTATTACGCTTATTCACCGAGCAATGCGTAGAGTAATCGCAAAACCCAGCGAAAAGTCTATAGTTATATTAACATATAAATTTTTAAAACGCAACCATTTTTTAGCCTTATTTAAAAAATTGCCGTTTATCTTCGATTATCTTGTCTATTTTTTCAATATACGTCTTTATATCCTTAGGCGAACCACACCTTTCTATCCTGTTTTCAGTAATATATACCCTCTTAGACACGGCGTTTGCGCCACATGCAGGATTATCGGAATGCTCTTCCATTACGTCGATATTATAAATGCACTCCGCACCGTCTTTTGCATAGCCCGTGTTTTCCAAATTGCCGGCGGCGTACTTTTGACGATAGAGATAATACGGCTTATAGCCCGCTTTTTTGAGCGCATCGTAGGAATAATCTATCATTTTATCAATATCGCTAACCTTAAGCCTTTCCGTTTCAGTTTTGAGCTTTGCACCCTTTTTTAAACAAAGGGTGTGAACGGTAACGTTGTCAGCCCCTAAGCCGATAACAGTATCCACCGTGTTTTTAAAATCACTAAGGGTTTCACCCTCTAACCCCGCAATAACGTCCGCATTGATTAAAAACCCGAAAGATTTTGCAAGGTGAAATTTTTCTATAACGTCACTCGCCGTGTGATTTCTACCGATGAGTTTTAAGGTTTTATCCGAAAAAGTTTGAGGGTTTACGCAAATTCTCGTAACGCCCGCCTTTTTTAAAAGAGTGAGATTTTCCTCAGTTATAACGTCAGGTCTTCCAGCCTCAACGGTAAATTCAACCCCATCGTTTTCAACAACTTCTTTAACTGCGGAAGTTATTTTTAAAAGGTTATCATCGGGCAAGCACACGGGCGTGCCACCGCCTACGTATACGCTCCTAACCTTTTTAAGCGTGCCCTTTAGAGATAGTATTTCCTTTACGAGCGCATCGGTATACTCGTTTACGAATTTACTTTTGCCTATAATTTCAGAGGCGAACGAGCAGTACGCACACCTTGACGGGCAAAAGGGTATCCCAACGAACAACCCAGAGAACTCTCCGTTTTTATCAAAAAAACCTTGCTGGTTGTTTACAATCTCTCGAACGAGCGCCGTCTTTTTGGGCGAAACGTCAAAAATATCAGTAAACTGCCTTTCAAAATCATCGCCTAAATCTCTCGCCATTTTTACAGGGCGAATACCCGTTAAAGCGCCCCACGGCAACTTTTCACCGTAGTGCTTGCAAAGTGCGAGATATAACGCGAGTTTTGAAAACCTTTTTTCAAACCTCTTTTTATCCAAAGGGTCGGTAGGCTGGTGCGAGTTCTCAAACGAAAAAGCGTTACCGTTTATCGTAACGCTATCAACGTAAACACAATCGTTTTCCGTCTGCACGTGCTCTACGGATAAATCTTCACCCGTGGAGAACATATAAATAACTTCTTCAAGTTCTTTTTTGTAGTCAAGCCTGTTAGTCGTTATCATAATAATGCTTTATGGGGTTTGATACACTCTCTATGTCAACGGTGGTAGTATCGCCGTGCCCAGAGTATAGCGTGCAACCCTTGTATTTGAATAATTTTTTAGCGCTGTCGCAAAGAGTTTTAATATCTCCACCCGGAAAATCAACTCTGCCAAAGCTACCCGAAAACAAAGTATCTCCGCAAAAGAGCATATCCTCAACCTTGTAAGTTAAGCCTCCCTCGCTGTGCCCCGGAGTTGATATAACCTCTACGGAAATATTTCCAAATTTTAGCGTTTCACCGCCCGATAAGGCGGTTTTTAGCTTAAACGGCTTAACCTCGTCACCAAATACGGCAGAGAGATTATACTTGCTGTCAAGTATTCCGCGCTCGTCTATTTTACTCATGTAAACGTTCGCACCGCGCTCGAAAAATTTGTATACTCCGCCTATGTGGTCAAAGTGGCAATGGGTTAAAAGAACGTTCTTTATTTTATAGCCGTGCTTTAACTCTTCGAGCATTAAAAAGCCAGCGTCGCCACCGATATCAATTGCGATGGCGTCGCCCGTTTTTTCATCTACCAACACGTAGCAGTTTACCGATAAATCTCCAAGTTCGTATTTAAAAAGTTTCATATTAGTTATTGTTTCTAAACACGTCTATAACCGAACTGTCGGACGAAACGTGCTTTAAGAAGTTATCAAGGTCTTCTTTCTTGTTAATCTTTAACGTTATATCAACTACGGCAACGTGCTTTTTGTTATCAACCCTGCCGTTGATTGCTAAGATGAACATATTATACTTTGCGCACGCGTTGGAAACGAGAGATAACACGCTCGCATCTTCCTTGGCGGTAATTCTAAGGCTTACGTTATAACCGTCGTCACCCACCTTACCCGTCCACTCGGCGTCTAAGAACCTTGCAGGGTCTTCAGCTTTCATATTCGGGCAATCGTGGCGGTGAACCACAACGCCTCTACCGCGTGAAACAAAACCTATTATCTTATCGCCGGGAACTGGGTTACAGCAACGTGCAAAACGCACTAAAAGCCCGTCTACTCCCTTAATCGTAACATCACCCGTAGAATGAACTATCTTGGAGGTAATACCCGTTGGATAATGGGTAACCTTAGGTCTATGCTCTTTCTTGTAATAATCAATGAGTTTAACGAGTATTTGATTTACGTTAAGTGCTCCCGAGCCTACTGCGATATACATTTCCTCTTGACCTGAAAAGGAGAATTTTTCGCATAGCTTTACAAAGTTTTCCTTAGTTAAAAGCTCGCCGAAATTGTAGCCCTTATTTTTAGCCTCGGATTCAAGCATTTGCTTGCCGAGCTTAATCATATCGTCAGCCTTTTCCTTTTTGTAGAAGGCTTTTATCTTCGACCTTGCTCCGTTCGTTTTAACGAACTTGAGCCAGTCCCAAGACGGACCGTTACTCGTGTTAGAAGTGATAATTTCAACCACGTCACCAACCTGTAAAACGGTGGTGAGCGGTACCATTTTACCGTTAATTCTCGCGCCTACACAACGGTTGCCGACCTGAGTGTGAATGCGGTATGCAAAGTCAACGGGCGTACTGTCTTTAACCAAGCTTATAACCTCGCCTTTTGGCGTGAATACCAAAAGCTCGGTGTTGTAAATATCGCCCTTTATAGATTCAAGGAAGTCTTTACTGTCTTTAAGACCGCCCTGCCACTCCATTACCTCTCTAATCCAGCTCAAACGCTTGTCGAAATTATCGGAAGAACTCTTGTTTTCCTTATACTGCCAGTGCGCCGCTATACCGTACTCAGCGGTGTTGTTCATCTCGTACGTTCTTATCTGAATTTCAAACACCTTGCCAAACGGAGTTACAACGGTAGTGTGTAGACTTTGATACATATTCTCTTTAGGAATAGCAATATAGTCCTTAATTCTACCCGGCATAGGCGTGTAGTTTTTGTGAATTTTACCTAATAGTTCGTAGCACTCGTCAACGCTATTTACTAAAACTCTGAGCGCCGTCAAATCATAGATTTGGTCAAGAGAAAGGTTTTTAGCTTTCATCTTTTTGTAGATGGAATAAAAATGCTTGGGACGGCCGAAAACTTCGCCTTTTATGTTGCTTTCAAACACTATTCCCCTAAGCTCTTCTACCATCTTTTTAACGAACGCCTCGCGCTCTTCGAGCTTGTTGTGGATATTTTCCGCAAGATACTCGAAAGCCTCGGGGTCGATGTACTTTAAGCACAAGTCCTCAAGCTCGCAGTTAAGCTTAGAAATACCAAGCCTTCTCGCTAACGGAGCAAAAATTTCAAGCGTTTCGTTAGCCATTCTGAGTTGGCGCTCGTGCGATAAGAAATTGAGCGAACGCATGTTGTGAAGGCGGTCTGCAAGCTTGATAATAATTACCCTTATATCTTTCGCCATGGAAACGAATATCTTTTTAAAGTTTTCAGCCTGCTCCTCTTCGTGCGATTTAAACTCGATTTTATCAAGTTTAGTAACGCCTTCAACGAGGGCTAAAACCTCGCCGTCAAACTCCTTTTCAATATCGCTTGCAGATACGGGAGTATCCTCCAAAACGTCGTGCAAAAAGGCGGCGGCAATCGTTCTAAAGTCCATTTTAAGCCCGATAAGTATTTGGGCAACGGCACACGGATGGGTAAAATAATCCTCTCCAGAGGCGCGCTTTTGATTTTTATGCGCCTCCTTAGCAAACTGATAAGCACGCGATAAAAACCTTACCTCTTCTTCGGGGTATATTTTATTAATTTCGTCAAGTACGCTGTAGGTATTTATCATTTAATTCTCCGTAAAATATGAGTAAATCTCCGATTTTGAAAGGTCGTTTTTAACGCCCGATAATAAGTATATAACCTCTTCCTCTCCGAAAAAGCCAAGTTCTTTAAAAACTTCGAGTGCAAATGCCGTTTGATATGAGTTTTCAGCCCCTAAGCAAACGCTAAGCCACGGCTTTCTTAAAAGAGCTTGCTCTTTTATATATCTAAAATAAACGCCCATTTCCTCCCTGTTTAATTTAAATTTAGATAAATCAAAGGAAGGTGCGTCACAAACGTATACCGTTTGATTATCGTTCGCAACAACGCTTAAAGGCTTATCGAGATACACTATCGTTTCATACGCGGATATATCCGACTCGCTCAATAAAGCGCCCGCCAAAACGGCGTTTTTCCCACCCGAAACGGTCAACGCCAACGGGCAAGTCGTAAAATCACTTAACTTGCCGTACAAGGGGTAATTAGAGGGGTTGGTGAGCACAAACAGCGTTCCGCTACCACCCGCACTCGCGCTGTCAACGAGGCTTTGCGCCTCCGAAACGCCGATACTTTTATAATTTACCACACCCTCGGTTTTAATTCCCAAAAGGGCGTTTTTAAGGCTTAACAAGCAAAACTCTTTTGTAGGCTCGAACTCAAAGTCAACCGCCTTTACTATTCCCCTTGCCTGCTCTCTACCGTTGTAGGCGGAAACCGAGCTTTCAAAGAAGATGGATTTGCGAACGTCCACTCCGAGAGGTTTTAAATATTTAACTCCGTTAAAGTGCATGAGTTCTATCTTGGGAGTTTTAACGGATAAATGGGGTGAGCCAGCTTTTAACTGCCTAACTGAAACGTCAGCCTCCTCAGTTAAGAGCACGGGCTTTTTATTGCCTAAACCGAACGGTTCAAACCTTGCTATTTCTTTTGCAAAACGCAAAGTGAAAGGCGACGTTAAGAGGTAGTCTACCTCTATCGTTTTTTCAAATGCAGAATGCTCGTAATTATCTTCAATAAACGAGTTAACTTTTATTGCAAAGCTCTCAAAATTCTCCTCACTTACCGTTACGCCTGCAGCTTGGGAGTGACCGCCGTAATCAATAAGCACGTCACTTGCCGATGCTATAGCATCGTAAATGCTAACCTCGCCGTTTGAACGAGCCGAGCCGTGAAGAGCCCCGTCAAGCTCGGAAAACAAAATAGCTGGCAAGCCGTATTCTTCCGTCAACCTCGCCGCTACTATACCGAGCAAACCACTCTTCCAAGACTTATCGTATAAAAGTATTGCCTTGCCGTAATTTCCGCCCGTTTTAAGCTTGTTTTTAACGTCACTATACAAGAGTTCACACTCTTGCTGGCGAGCTTGATTGTAGCGGTTTAACTTTTCGGTGAGTTCCTCTCTCTCTTTTTGACTGTCTGTTAAAAAGAGTTTTAACGCTGAGTACGCGTCACCCATTCTACCCGCCGCGTTTATCCTTGGAGTTACGGTAAAGGAAAGACCCGTTGCAGAAATTTCTCTAACTCCACTTGCATATAGAAGTGAAACGAGCGACTTTGAGCACCTGCCGTTTTTAATTAGTTCTATTCCGTGATAAACGATGTTTCTATTCTCGCCTATAAGTGGCATACTGTCAGCCACCGTGGCAAGAGCAACTAAATCTAAATAATCGTCAGCCCTATCACCTATAAGCGCGGAGGCAAGCTTGTATGCAACGCCCGCACCCGAAAGGTATTCAAAGGGATAGTCTTGCCCTTTTGTTTTAGTGCTAACTATAATTGTTTCGGGAATTTGTTCCGGGAATTCGTGGTGGTCGGTAATTATTACGTCAACGCCCAAGTCGTTTAAATACTCAACCTCGTTTTTGGCGCTAATACCGCAGTCTACGGTGACAATAAGGTCAGGAAATAAATTATCCAAAACCTCGTTCAAAACGCCTTCCGTAAGCCCGTATCCGTTCTCGCGCTCAGGAATTACTGCGTGAGCCTCTATTCCAAAGATTTTAAGTGCTTTGCAAAGCACCGTGGTGGCACAAATACCGTCAACGTCATAATCGCCGTAAACTACCACCGTTTCGCCGTT
>JAFQEV010000036.1 GCA_017398825.1 Clostridia bacterium | reverse complement strand
TTGCTAACATTTTAGTTGATAGAGGTCTTGCAGGTGTTAAAAACGGTTATAAATTTGAAATAGTTACAGATAATCCAGATGAACTTTCTAAAGAACTTTTAACGAAGTTAAAACACGGTGTTACGGGTATAAACGTTCACGGAATGTATTCCGATACCGATAAATATATGCTTGTTTGCATAATAAACAAGCGCCAGCTTGGCGATATGATGCGAATACTCAAAGAAAAAAAGGATGTTTTTGCTTCGTTTGAGAAGGTGAACGAGGTGTTCGGTAATTTCAAGAGAAAGGTGTAATATGAATTATAAAATTATTGATATTGATAAATGGGATAGAAAAGATTTATTTAAAATGTACACGTCCGACCTTAAAATCGTTATGAACTTAACGGTTGAACTTGACGTGACAAACGTTGTAAACTTTGCAAAAACTAACGGTTATAAGTTTTATCCGTGTATGATTTGGGCTGTTTCAAAGGTTGTAAATTCGCACGACGAGTATAAGTATGGCAAAAAGGACGGTAATCTCGTTTTATGGGATTACGTTTCTCCCTCTTTTACCGATTTTAATATGGAGAGTAAAAAATTTAACAAATTTGCAGTTGAATATTCTCCTTGTTTTAATACCTTTTATACTCAATGCCAAAACATGCGTGAAAAGTATAGTAACGTTTCAGGTTTTATTCCTAATCAACCTGAAAACGTGTTTGATATTACTTGTTTGCCTTGGGTTTATTACAAAAACTTTACTATGCATATTGAAACGGAGGCAAGGTTTTTCCCCGTTGTTAGTTGGGGTAAGTACGAGTTAAAAGACGGCAAGTACTTAATGCCCGTTACCATTGATTATAATCACGCGGTTGGCGATGGTTATACCGCGTCAATGTTTTTTAGCTACCTTAAAGATTTCATTGAAAATTTCAGCAAAAATATTTTATAAGTTATTGATAATCTATTTTGCGTTTGCTATAATTAACTATATTTAAATTTCGGAGAAATTTATGAAAAAGCATCTTGACTTAGCTCTCGATATAGGCGAGCAAATGCTCCTTTGCGGAGCGGAAGTTCACCGCGTTGAAGACAGTTTATCAAGAATATGTACGGCGTTTGGCGCGTCGAGGGTGGACGTTTTTATTATAACGGCAAGTATGGTGCTAACCGTTCACGATAAGGACGGCGCTCCCTATACTCAAACGAGGCGTATATTAGGTGCGGATACCAACTTTGATAAGTTATCTAAGCTTAATGCGTTATCGAGAAAGATATGTTCAATGCCAGAACTTACGTGCGACGAGATAAAAGCGGAGCTTGAAAGCATTGTAAACTCGAAAACTTGTCCTATGTGGGCTGAATTTGCCTTTTATTCGGTAATTGCATCGGCATTTACACTCTTTTTCGGTGGAACGCTTATTCAGGGCGTAGTTTCCTTGTTTATCGGCTTTGCGGTTAGATTACTAGTTCTGTTTTCGGATAAATACGTAAAGAATAAAATATTCAATAAATTTTTATCTTCGTTTGGACTTACAGCTTTTTCATTTTTAGCGTTAAAGCTTAAAATCGTTTCCTCAGTTGACGAGGTTATTATCGGCAATATAATGGTTTTAATCCCGGGCGTTGGTTTGACTAACTCAATGCGTGACCTATTTACAGGGGATAGCATGGCTGGCGTTCTTCGCTTTATCGAGGCGCTCCTTGCAGCGCTCGCAATAGCTCTTGGTTACATGGCGTTTATATTTATATCCAGAGAAACGCCGTATTTTACGGGTGTAAAGGTAACCGATGAGTTTTATAAGTATATAATCCAAGTTGCTATGGCGATAATAGGTAGTTTAGGCTTTGGAATTTTGTTTAACGTTAAAGGAAAACACCTTATTGCAGTAGGTGTTGGTGGTGGAATAGGTTGGGCGTTATATTTACTGCTTTTCTACCTTATCAAAAACGAAACCATTTCATATTTTATCGTATCAATTTTGATATCGCTATACTCGGAGATAATGGCGAGGGTATTAAAATCTCCAACTACGGTATTTTTAACCCCGTCACTTATTCCGTTAGTTCCGGGAGCGTCGCTGTACTATACGATGACTTCAATGTTTAGCAACGACCTTATGTTGTTTACAGGTAAGGCTTTTGCAACGTTACAGCTTGCCGCAGCACTTGCGCTCGGTGTAATTGTTTCTACCGCCGTTATGAAATTTATAAACATTTTGACCCATAAAAAGCTTATAAAAAAATAATCGGAGGGGTTATGGAACTTAAAAAATTTGATTATTTTAACTACGAGGCATATACTTTTGAGTTTGATGGGTTAAGTGCGATAATCGTTAAGCCAAGTGTAAAGCCAAACGGCAAATGGGTGCTTAAAACTGAGTATTTTGATGCATTTCCCGATACTCAAAACGAGTTTTTAGATAGAGGTTATTACCTTTTATTTAATCAAAACTATAACGGCTGGGCAACGGATAGAGATCTTGTAAGAAAGGGAGCTTTTATCGAGTTTGTGTCAAGAGAATTTAACCTTGAAAACAAGTGCATACCCATAGGTATGAGTTGCGGTGGTTTATATGCTTGTAAGCTCACGGCAAAATTCCCTTATCTTATTGACGTTTTGTATTTAGATGCGCCCGTTATGAACCTATTATCCTGTCCTTGCGATTTAGGTGTTGCAAAGAGCAATATTTTCGATAGTTTTTTCAATGCTACAGGAAAGACTAAGAGCGAAATGTTATCTTACCGCGATAATCCTATCGACACGATGGATGTATTACTTAAAAACGATATTCCCGTTGTTTTAGTTGCAGGAGGTAGTGACGTTATAGTTCCCTACGAGGAAAACGGTGCTATATTTGAAAAGTTTTACAAAGAAAACGGTGGAAGAATAAAGGTGTATATAAAACCCGAATGCAATCATCACCCTCACGGACTTGAGGACTATAAAAAAGTAGTTGACGACGTTGAGGCTTATTCAAAAGAAAACGAAAACAAATAACGGAGGAGTTATGGAACTTAAAAAATTCGAGTATTTTAACTACGAGGCTTATGAATTTGAATTTGAGGGGCTTAGAGCGATAATTGTAAAGCCAAACGTAAAGCCAAACGGCAAGTGGGTTTATAAAACTGAGTATTTTACGGCGTTCCCTGACACTCAGAACGAGTTTTTAGATAGAGGTTATCATCTTTGCTACAATGAAAACTTTACCCGTTGGGCGCCCGATAGCGACCTTGAGAGAAAGGGTAGGTTTATAAAGTTTATTTCTAAAGAGTTTGGTTTATCTGAAAAGTGTATTCCTATAGGTATGAGCTGTGGCGGTCTTTACGGTTGTAAGCTCACGGCAAAATACCCCGAACTTATCGACGTTTTGTATATAGATGCGCCCGTTATGAACCTTTTATCATGTCCTTGCGATTTAGGCGTTGGCAATAGTCAACTCTTTGAAGAGTATTATAGGGTAATGAAAACTACTAAAAGCCAACTTCTCTCTTATAGAGAGAACCCTATTGATAAAATGGATATACTACTCAAAAACGATATTCCCGTAGTTTTAGTTGCTGGTGGTAGCGATACCGTTGTTCCCTATGAGGAAAACGGTGCTTTACTTGAAAAATACTATAAGGAAAACGGCGGAAGAATTAAAGTTTACATAAAACCTGAGTGTGGGCATCACCCTCACGGGCTTGAAGATTATAAAAAGGTTGTTGACGACGTTGAAGCGTATAGTAAGGAGAATAACCTTTGAAACTTTCAACCGAGATTAATTCTATTTCAAGAATAGTTGGTGAAGAAAAGGCGATTGAATATCTTGCAAAAGCAGGGTTTAATGCCTGGGATTTTTCAATGTTTTCTATGGGCAAAATGCAAGACGGTGAGTTAGTGCAGCACCCTTTAAACACGTCTTCTTATTCTTATTTTGCTAAAAAGTTAAGAATGATAAGCGATGATAACGGCGTAAAATGTAATCAATCTCACGCGCCGTTTCCCGTTGTTAGTCCAACAGTTAAGAGTTTTTTGAAAAGGGCGATAGAGTGCACGGCTATTGCGGGTGGTGAAATATGCGTTATTCACCCTGCAAACGATTGGGGCGTAACACAAAATAGAGATTTTTATTTGGAACTGTTACCATTTGCAAAAGAACACGGCGTTAAAATAGCAACCGAAAACATGTGGAATTACAACACTAGCGATTGGACTATTATCGACGCTGCTTGTTCAAATGAAAAAAGTTTCGTTGAGCATTTACAAGCGGTAAACGACGATTATTTTGTTGCTTGTTTGGATATAGGTCACGCTGAAATCCTTTCATTGAATACGTCGGCGGTTAAAATGATTAAAGCGATAGGACAAAAACTTCAAGCGCTACATATTCACGATATTGATTTAGTTCACGATAACCACCAAATTCCCTTTTCTTTGAAGATTGACTTTATTCCTATAATCAAAGCGTTAAAAGAAATAAATTACTTTGGGTATTTTACACTTGAAGCCGATAATTATCTAAGAGCGTTTAATGAAGAAAACGCTTATCAAGGAGTAAAAGATTTGTACTATTCTGTTAAAAAAATAGAAGATTTATTTAATAAGGAGCAATTATGAAAATTCAATTTTTAGGTACGGCTGCGGCTGAGGGTTTTCCTGGTTCGTTTTGCAACTGCAAATACTGCGAAAACGTTAGAAATTTGGGTGAAAAATTTTACCGTACTCGCTCTCAAGCTATAATTGACGGCAAGCTTTTAATAGATATGCCTGCCGACACTTATTATCATTTTTTAAAGAATAATATTCGCGGTGATATGATTGAAAGCGTTATCTTTACCCATACTCACGGCGACCATTTCTATTACAAAGAACTTGAAATGCGCGGTGCAGGGTTCGGTAAAAATATGGCGGTTGAAAAACTCAACGTTTTAATACCTGCAAACGCCGTATCTAAAATTGAAAAGCTTGGCGATCACACCAAAGATATTATGAACGTTGTTATTGCCGAGTTGTATAAAACGGTAAAATTTGGTGATTACGAAATTACTCCTCTTAAAGCAAAGCACGGCTACGGTGCAATAGACGCGCACATTTACCTTATAAAAAAAGGCGACAAAACCTTCCTTTATGGCCACGATACAGGTTATTTTTTTGACGAAGTATTCGATTATCTTAAAAGTAATAAAGTTTACCTTAATGGATTAACGCTTGATTGCTGTTATGCGTCGTTACCCATTAGTGATAACGGTGCACATATGGGATATCCCAACGTTGAGCGAGTGCTTAAAAGACTTGAGGAGAACGGTAATATCGATAAAAATACCAAAAAAGTAATAAATCACTTTTCACACAACGTAAATCCGTTGCAAAACGTATTAGAAGAGGAGTCAAAACACCTTGACTGTATTGTTTCTTACGACGGTATGATTTTGGAGATTTAAATGTTAAATACTTATCTATTTGACTTTGATGGAACGCTCGTTGATTCTATGCCGACGTTTGTTAGGGCAATGCTCAAACTCTTAGATGATCACGGTGTAAAATACGGTGACGACATAGTAAAAATTATAACTCCGCTCGGTTATGGGGGGAGTGCGAGATATTTCCAAACGTTAGGTTTAAAGCTTAGCGTTGAAGAGATCATTAAAGAGATTAACGACTTTGCAATCAATGAATACGCGTACAATATTCCAGCAAAAAACAACGTTGTAGAAACACTTAAAAAGCTTAAAAATAGAGGGTGTGATCTAAACGTTTTAACGGCATCTCCTCACATAATGCTCGACCCTTGTTTAAAGAGAATCGGCATATTCGATTTGTTTACAAACGTTTGGTCTTGCGAGGATTTCAACACTACGAAAGCTGATCTTAAAATCTATGAATTATCAGCTGGAAAAATCGGTAAAAAAGTCGATGAAATCGTGTTTTTAGACGATAATTTCAATGCGTGCAAAACTGCAAAATCAGCTGGCATGAAAGTGTATGGAGTGTATGATAAATCTTCGGATGAATTTGTTGAAGATATGAAAAATTTAACCGATAAATACGTGTTTGATTTTAGTGAATTACTATAATTTTTTGAAATATAAAACCGCCTTAAAATTAGGCGGTTTTTTTACGTAATATTCTTCGGCGAACATCCAAATTTTTGCTTAAATGCTTTTGAAAAAGAAAAGGGTGAAGAGTAGCCGAGCATTGTTGCAATTTCAGTTATTTTATATTTCTTTTCAAGTATTAAAACCTTTGCAGTATCGAGCTTTCTCGATTGAAAATAGTCGGATAGTTTTTTACCCGTGGTTTTCTTGAACAAGTTTGATAGATAGCTGTAATTATAGTTAAATCTTGGTGCGATACTTTCTAAACTTGGAATTTTATATATGTGCGTGTCAATATAATTCATTATTTGATAGCAAAGTATCTCATTTTCAGAAAACTTGGGTGCTTGATGCTCAACGTCGTTAAAATCTCGAATAAGATAAACTGCAATTTGATTAAAAATGTTCTCTAAAATTTCGTTGGCGTAAGGCTTTTCAGAAGAAAATTCGGATATTGCATTTCCAAGTAGAGTACTTATTTTTGGGTCGGTAAACACTCGGCTACTTTTACCAAACAGCTTTCTTGAAATTTTGCCGAGCTCTTTATTAAAGTCGCCCTCGGAAAACCTAAACGAGAAGTAATCGTATTCAAGCTTTGAGTTTTTGCCAGCTCTAATTTCATGAATATCACAAGGGATAGATAAGTGGCTTTCTCCCGATTTTATAGGGTAGCTCTCGCCGTTTGATATAACTACGCCTTCTCCACCGTTAACAATCGTTAGTTCAAAAAAATCCTGGTGCGTATGCGTTGATATAACTTCGCCCTCAGAACAGTACCTCCTACCTATTTGAAGAAGGCTTAATTTGCCGTAGACGTTAGGCACGTCCATAAACGAGCGGTTAAAATTAAAACTTGATTTTTGCATAATTTCATTTTACCCCTAATTTTACCCGCTGTCAACAAACAAAGCAATGTTTTTTAACCCTAAAAACAAAAAAAATGTTAAAAATACAAAAAAATGATATGTATTATATAGAAAATGGATATTTACAATTAACTTGAAAAGTTATATAATAAATCTATCAAATCAATTTTGATTAAAAAAAGGAGAAATTTTTATGACTACTGTAGCAATTATCGGTTGTGGCAGAATTGCAAACAACGCACATTTACCGGCTCTTTCCGAGCTTGAAAACGTTAGAATTAAATACGCTTGTGACGTTATTGAGGCTAAGGCGGTTACCGCTAAGGAAAAGTTCCCCAAAATCGAACAAGTTATTACTGACTACAAGGTAGCTCTTGCAGATAAAGAGGTTGACGCTGTTTTCGTGTTAACTCCTAACTACGCGCACTACACCATTACTATGGACGCGTTAAAGGCTGGCAAGCACGTTCTTTGTGAAAAACCCATTACCGTTAACTATCCGTTATCCGTTGAAATGGCTAACGAGGCTGAAAAGCAGGGTAAGATTTTAAATATAGGCGTTTGCAACAGATACAATAAATCCGTTGAAATGCTTAGAGAATGGGTTGAGGCTGGCAAGTTTGGTAACGTTTACCACGTTTACTGCTCGTTCAGATCATTCCGTTCTATCCCCGGTCTTGGCGGTGACTTTACTACTAAGTCTCAGTCTGGCGGTGGCGTTCTTATCGACTGGGGTATTCACTTCTTCGACCTTATCCTTTACATTTTAGGCGGTGCAAAGATTAAAAACGTTACTTGTGACGCTTATTGTGAGATGGCTAAGGATATGAAGTCCTATAAGTACAAAGGCATGTGGGCTGAAGATACCAAAAACGTAGAAACTGGCACTAACGACGTTGACGACCTTATTACCGGTTACGTTCGTACCGATAAAGCAAGTATTTCTTTCAATGGTGCATGGGCTCAGAACATTGACGTTCCTGAAATGTATATTGACTTTATGGGTGATAAGGGCGGTGCACGTCTTGCTTACGGCGATAAGTTCACCTTCTATGATGGTCAAACCTTAGAAACCATTAAGCCCGAATACGATATTCCCAACATGTACAAGTGTGAGGACGAGGCTTTCATTAAGTCTATCGAAACCGGCGTTAAGGATAAGAACAACATCGTTAATATTTTAGAGAGTATGAAACTTCTCGACGCTCTTTACGAGTCAAGCGATAAGAAATCGGAGGTTCAATTCTAATTATGAAAACTATCGGTTTTGTCGATTGTTTCTTGGATAATTTCCACGCAAACAACTATATCAAGTGGATTAAAGATTACAATGAAAAGAACGGTACTGATTTCGTTGTTAAGTACGCTTGGGCTGAAGAAGATTTAGCAGGCGGAAAGACTAATGACGACTGGTGTAAAGATAACGACGTTATAAGATGCGCTACCATTGCTGAAGTTTGCGAAAAGAGTGATTATTTAATGGTTCTTGCTCCTGCAAGACCCGATACGCACTTAAGATACTGCGAAGAAGTTTTCAAATATGGAAAACTCACCTACGTTGACAAAACTTTTGCGCCTGACTACGCTACTGCAAAGAAGATTTTTGAATTAGCTGAAAAATATAACGTTAAATTCTTCAGTAGTTCTGCTCTTCGTTTTGCTCAAGAGCTTGCAAAATGCAATCCGAACCCCAACGTTATAACTATTATGGGTGGTGGTAATTTTGATGAATACATTATTCACTGCATTGAAATTGCCGTTAAATTTATGGGTTGTGGCGCAGCAAAGGTTAGATACGAGAAGTATTTTGATCAAGAATGGGCTGACATCGTTTATGAAAACGGCAAACTCGTTAAGATTAACTTAACGTTATTTAACGATTACTTCCTCATCGCTCCTGATATGGAAGGCGTTTCAAAAATGGTTCCCGTCGGCTGGAATTTCTTCGTTGATTTACTTGGCGATATTTTACGTTTCTTTGAAACGGGTGAAGTTTCGTTTGACGTTAACCAAACGTTAGAAGTTATTAAAATTAGAGAAGGTCTTATTGCTGCTAAGGAGAATGCTGGAGAATGGAAAACTCTATAAAGAAATTTAAAGTCGCAGTTATCGGCTGTGGCAGAGTATCGGTTATGCATCTCGTATCAATCGATATGTGTGAAGACGTTGAGCTCGTTGCTTGCTGTGATATCAAGAAAGACAGGGCTGACGAGGTTGCCGATAAATACGGTTGCAGAGCATACGTTTCCTACGAGGAAATGTTTGAAAAGGAACAGCTTGATGCGGTTCACCTTTGCTTACCTCACTATATTCACTCGAAAGTTGCCGTTTACGCCATGAAAAAGGGCGTAGCGGTGCTTACCGAAAAGCCTATGGACGTTGACTATGCTACTGCTGAAAACGCAGTTAAAGTAGCTGAAGAATTAGGCGTTCAATTCGGCGTTATTTCTCAATGCCGTTACAACAACTCTGCAAAGCTTGTAAAAAAAGCGGTTGAAAGCGGAAAACTCGGTAAAATCATTTCCGCTCGTTCAGTTCTTACTTGGAATCGTTCCGACGATTACTATTCGGGTAGCGACTGGAAGGGAACTTGGGATAAAGAGGGCGGTGGCGTTGTTATCGACCAAGCTATCCACTCAATCGACCTCGTTCACTGGATAGTAAATAGTGAGGTTGAAAGCGTTTCTTGCTCAATGGCAAACCGTGGGCATAAAGCTGTTGTGGTTGAAGATACTGCCGAGGGTTTGATTACGTACAAAAACGGCGTTAGATACGCATTTTACTGTATGAATAACTACGGTAAGGACGAGCCTATTGAAATTCGCTTATACTGTGAAAAGGGTAGCGTTGTATTCGGTTATGACGACGCGTATATATATTACGATGACGGAACTGTTGAAGAGGCTCACCAAAACGAAAATACCGTTGAGTACGAAGGCGGTAAAGATTACTGGGGATTCCAGCACGAAAGGCAAATTCGCCAGTTCTACAACGCTTTAGCGGGCAAAGAACCTCTTGATATTTCAGGTAGAGAGGCTCTCAACACCCACAAACTTATAATGGATATCTATGATATCGGTAAAAGGAGTATGAATATATGAAAATAGGTATTATTACCGATTGTTTTAAGAGCACTCACGAAGAAGGTATTAAAAAAGCGGCAATGCTTGGGCTTTCGGGCGTTCAAATTTACGCAACTACCGGTGATTTTAGCCCCGAGCTTTCCGATGAGAAAAAAGCGGAATATAAAAAGCTTTTAAAGGATAACAACCTTGTAGTTAGCGCACTTTGCGGTGATATGGGTGGTTTTGGTTTTGAAAGAGCTGAAGATAACCCCGAAAGAATTGAAAAGACTAAGAAAATCGTTGATTTGGCGGTTGAATTTGGCACTAACGTAGTAACTACTCACATAGGTGTTATTCCCGAAGATAAGTCAAACCCCAGATACAAAGTTATGCTCGATGCGCTTACCGAGTGTGGTTTGTACGCTAAATCTAAAGGTGTTACGCTCGCAATTGAAACGGGCCCTGAAAAAGCAAAAACCCTCCTTGCATTCATTGAGGATACTAAAGGTGGTGTAGGCGTTAACCTTGACCCTGCAAACTTTACTATGGTAACTGGTCAAGATGCTGTTGAGGCTGTATACATTTTAAAAGATCATATCGTTCACACCCACTTAAAAGACGGTAGAATGCTTGATGAAAATCAAGATCCGACTGACGTTTATCATGCATTTGCGCTTGGTGGAGTTGATGCGCTTAACGCTTGCGAGGGCTTTATTGAACTTCCTATCGGCGAGGGTGACGTTGACTGGGATAATTACATCAAGGCACTCAAAGAGATCGGCTATGACGGTTTCTTAACGATAGAGCGTGAGGCTGGTGACGATCCCGTTAAGGATATGGAACTTGCTGCAAGCTTTATTAAAACTAAAATCTAAAAAAAATGCGACACTTTGTGTCGCATTTTTTTATAAAAGCATTGCATTTTATTTGCCATTTTATTTTTTGCTGTGTTAAAATAATATAAAAGGAGAAATGGTATGAGTATTCGAGTTGGTATTTACGGTTACGGCAATTTAGGCAGGGGCGTTGAATGTGCAATTAAACAAAACGATGATATGGAGCTTGTTGGCATATTCACAAGGCGTGACCCGTCTACCGTTAAAACGGCACTTAATTCAAAGGTGTTTAGCGCGTCTTCCGTTTTAGAATTTAAAGATAAGATTGACGTTTTAGTTATTTGCGGTGGTAGTGCAACCGATTTGCCTACGCAAACGCCTGAGCTTTCAAAATATTTTAACTGTGTTGACAGTTTTGATACTCACGCAAAAATCCCAGAACATTTTAACTGTGTTGACAAAACGTGCATAGAAAACTCAACCGTTTCATTAATTTCTGCCGGTTGGGACCCTGGAATGTTTTCTTTAAACCGCTTGTACGCTCAAAGCGTGCTTTCTGACAGCTGTTTTTATACTTTTTGGGGAAAGGGTGTAAGTCAAGGCCATTCGGATGCTATAAGGCGAATTAAAGGCGTTAAAGACGCTAAGCAATATACAATTCCCATTGAAAGTGCGCTCGAAAGGGTGAGAAACGGCGAAAATCCAACGCTTTCTACTCGTGAAAAGCATTTAAGAGAGTGTTTCGTAGTTTTAGAAGACGGTGCTGATAGCGTTGCTATTGAAAATGAAATTAAAACTATGCCTAACTATTTTGCCGATTACGATACAACCGTTCATTTTATTTCTCAAGAAGAGCTTATTAAAAATCACTCGGGTATTCCTCACGGCGGTTTTGTAATTTGTTCGGGTAAAACGGGCGTAAACGGCGAGAATAAGCACGTTATTGAATACTCGTTAAAGCTCGATAGTAACCCAGAATTTACCGCATCAGTTTTAGTTGCGTATGCAAGAGCGGTTGCAAGGCTTGCAAGCGAAAAGGCATACGGTTGTAAAACTGTGTTTGATATCGCGCCTGCATATCTTTCAAAATTTTCAGCCGAAGAGATTAGAAAAAACCTACTTTAAACTTGAAAAAACACGCCGACGTCGGCGTGTTTTTTTGTTGCTTTTAATTAAATTTCGTTTTTTACTAAATCTTCAAAACTTTCGCGTTTTACGATAATTTTATGAGTTTTATTCTCGACCGAAACTACGGCGGGTTTTGTTATGCGGTTATAGTTTGATGCCATTGAATAGTTGTATGCGCCCGTAACCGCAACTGCAATTATATCGTTTCGAGTTGGCTTTGGAATTTGAACGTTTTCCTGAATGATATCACCGCTTTCACAGCATCTTCCAGCAATAGTTGCCGTAACTTTTTTATCAGAGTTTACTTTGCTTGCGTTATAAACGGTGTAGTTTGAGCCGTAGAGGGCATATCTTGGGTTGTCCGTCATTCCGCCGTCGATTGAAACGTAGTTTTTATAGCCTTCAATAGTTTTAAAACTGCCACAAGTATAAAGGGTAAGTCCTGCATCGGCAACGATACTGCGCCCGGGTTCTAAAATTACTTGGGGTTTGATAATATTGAGAGCATCGCACGTTTGATTGAACGCTTTTCCAACTTGCTCAAGGTTTGATAAAATGTCAATTTGAGGGTCGCTATCAACGTATCTAACGCCGTATCCACCGCCGAGGTTTAGTATGCTTGCGCTAAAGCCGAAAAGGTTTTTAACGTCCCTAATAAACGAGAGCATAATAACAACAGCGTCGATAAACGAAGTACTGTCAAAACATTGACTTCCAACGTGGCAATGGAAACCGCAAAGTTCAACGTTTTTCGCTTTTAATGCAATTTCAACAAGCTCGAATGCTTGACCCGTTTCAATGGGAGTTCCAAATTTACTATCAACTTGTCCGGTAGTTATCTTTGCGTTAGTGTGGGGGTCAATACCGGGTGTAATTCTAATAAGAATTTTTTGGTTTACGCCTTTTTCGCCCGCTATTTTTGATATTGCGTTTATTTCTTCAACGTTGTCTGCAACAAAGTAACCAACGCCGTTATCGATAGCGTACTCTACGTCGAAATCAGTTTTGTTATTGCCGTGAAAAAATGCTTTTCCAAGTGGAAAATCAACGGATTTTGCGGTAAAAATCTCGCCCGACGAAACAACGTCAATTCCTATATTTTCTTGCTTTGCAATCCTGTAAATTTCCTTTATGGATAAAGCTTTTGACGCGTAACATGGATATGACGTTTCGCCAAAATACTTGGCTAATCCGTTTTTATAAACTTGCATGTTTAAGCGCACCTTGTCCGTGTCAAGTAACATGAGGGGAGTGCCGTATTTTTTAGCAAGTAAAGTTGTGTCAAGCCCCGCAAACTCGAGGTGATTTGCCTCGTTTACGGTTATGTTATCGTGTATCATAAATACCTTGTAAAAGGCTAAACGCCTATTATTTTAAAAGTGATTTCATATCGTAAAGCCCAGCAGGCTGACCGATTAAAAACTCCGCTGCGGTGAGTGCACCGTTAGCAAAGAGTGAACGAGCGTGTGCCTCGTGGCGAATAGTAATAGTTTCGTTGCCGGTGTTTACCATAACCTCGTGAATACCTACAACGTTGCCCATTCTAATGGACTGAATTCCAAGCTCGTTTTGTTCGCGCTTGCAATAACCACTCCTGCCCGTAGTAATTTTGAGCTCGGGGCGAACCTCGAGTACGGAATTTGCAAGGGCGAGGGCAGTACCGCTCGGAGCGTCAACCTTACGATTGTGGTGAGTTTCTATAATCTCAATATCAGCACCGTCCATAAAGGAAACGGCGGTTTTAACGAGTTTTGAAGTAACTGCAACGCCTAACGAGTAGTTTGCAGCAAAAAATACGGGAATTTTATTAGATGCGTTGATAATATCTTGCTTTTCTTCATCTGTATGACCCGTAGTTGCGATAACGCAGGGGATATTTTTATTAATAGCGTCCTCTAAAAGCTTTTTCGTTGCGGTGTGGAATGAAAAATCAACCACAACGTCCGCCTCGCCGTTAAAATCGGAAAGCGAGGGAATAACGCCGTCGCCATTTATATCGATTTTAGCAACGCAAGTTGCGTTTTTAAAGCCTTTTTCGCAAAGGGCGTTTACCTCTCGCCCCATAAAGCCGTTTGCACCGCTTATTATAACTTTCATTATAAAATACCTTCTTTATGCATAATTTCTACTAAAACTTGCTCTTTCTTCTCATCCATAGAGGTAAGGGGCATTCTTAAAACGTTCTCGCCAAAGCCTAAGTGGTGGGTTGCAGCCTTTACGGGAATGGGGTTAACCTCGCTAAAGAGTGCGGAAATTAAGTCGTGATACTTAATTTGGAGCTCTGCGCTACCTTTAACGTCGCCATCAAACCACTTTTTAGCAATTTCAACCGTTTCCTTGGGGATAACGTTAGATAATACCGAAATACAGCCCTTTCCGCCAAGTGAGAGGAGGGGAACGATTTGATCGTCGTTACCAGAATAGATATCGAGTTTATCGCCAACGAGTGCAAAAGTTTCTAAAATCTTAGAAATATTGCCGTTTGCCTCTTTAATACCAACGATGTTGGGGTGGTCTGCAAGTACTGCATAGGTAGAAGGCTCGATATTTACGCCCGTTCTCGAGGGAACGTTATATAAAATAACGGGTTTTTCGCTCGCGTCAGCAATAGCGGTATACATTTGTATAAGACCTTTTTGAGTAGCCTTGTTGTAGTATGGGGTAACAACTAAAACGGCATCAGCACCTACTTCGCAAGCATGTTTAGTGAGGTCGATTGCGTATGCTAAGTCGTTAGAGCCTGTTCCTGCAATTACGGGAACTCTACCAGCAGTTCTATCTACTACGAATTTGATTGCATCGCGGTGTTCGTCATCAGTAAGGGTAGATGCCTCGCCGGTTGTACCGCAAACAACGAGTGCGTTGATGCCCGATTCGATTTGCCAGTCAACGAGTTTGCCGAAATTTTCATAGTCAATGCTACCGTCCTTATGCATGGGGGTAACGAGTGCAGTTGCAATACCTTCAAAAATAGTCTTTTTTTCCATAATTAAACTCCTTCCTTATTACATAGATAAAGGGCAGCTATAATACGGCTGCCCTGAAATAACGCTAAAATAAACGTAATTTCATTGATAGCACTCCGTAAAAACGACAGTCTTACGAATATTATCCGTAAGCCCAGCAAAGCGACGTTACAAGCTGTTCGCTTAACTTCGGCAACCGCCCCTTTAACCACTCCGCTTGTACGGGTTATCGTGGGTAATCTTGACGAGTTGCGCCTCTATCAATAATTTTCTTAATTTTATCACCGATAAATAAATATGTCAACTCTTTTTTATATAATATTCAATAATTTTTTAAGTCGTTAACGATTGTAAAAAAAAGCGTTTTATGATAAAATATAATAAAGTTAAATTTTTGGAGTTTTTTATGGAAAAAAGCAAAAATAAAACAAAGTTTTATACCGCGCTTATAATCTTTAGTTTAACTGGTCAAATTGCGTGGGTTGTTGAAAATATGTATTTCAACGTATTTATTTATAAAATGTTTAACGCAAGCGCTACCGATATATCAACTATGGTTGCAGTATCAGCAGTAGTTGCGGCGCTCACAACGATTTTTATGGGTGCGCTTTCCGATAAAATAGGCAAGCGAAAACCATTCATTGCGTTCGGTTACGTTATTTGGGGTATTACCATTTGCTTTTTCGCATTAATTAGAGTTGACGTTATCTCCAAGATTGTGCCTGCGGTATCGGCGATGAGCGTAGGTGTTGCACTCGTTATTATTATGGACGGGGTAATGACGTTTTTTGGCTCAACCGCAAACGACGCTTGCTTTAACGCTTGGCTAACCGATAGTTCAGATAGCAGTAATAGGGGAAAAGTTGAGGGAATAAACTCTATGATGCCACTTGTTTCTATACTCGTGGTATTCGGCGGTTTTATGTCCTTTAACCTAAGCCTCCCGTCAAGCTGGACTACAATCTTTTTGATTATAGGTATAACTGTTATTTTAATCGGTATTATCGGAATTTTTACGATTGAAGAAGTTGAGATTGATAAAGCGCAGAACGGCAGTTATTTTAAAAATTTAATTCACGGCTTTAAACCTCAAGTTATAAAGGAAAATAAACATTTTTATCTGCTTTTGATTGCATTTGCAATATTTAATATTTCCATTCAAATATTTATGCCGTACTTAATTTTATACTACGAAGTTTCGCTCGGTATGAAAAACTACGTGCTTATTATGGCTCCTGCAATAATACTTGCATCTGTTGCAACGGCGTTATACGGTAAAGTTTACGATAAGTTTGGTTTTCTAAAGGCAATTATACCTACCGTTATATCACTCGTTATCGGCTACGTTGTTTTGTTTATATTTAAAAACGTCGTTCTCGTATTTATAGGTTCGCTTGCAATGATGAGTGGGTACTTGACGGGAATGTCTGTATTCGGCGCTAAGATTAGAGATTTAACCCCCGAAAATAAGTCCGGCTCATTCCAAGGTTTAAGAATTATCGGTCAAGTATTAATACCTGGTGTAATAGGTCCGTTTATCGGTTCTTCGGTGCTTAAAAATGCGGAAACGGTAGTTGGTGGTGACGGTACTGTTTCTTTTATTCCAAACGAATTTATCTTCTTAGCTGCGCTTATCGCAATCGTTGTGCTAATAGGATATTTAACAGTATACTTTGTTATAAATAACAAAAAATCAAATAAAATCTCGGAGTAATTATGGCTAAAAAGAAAAATAAAAAGAGGAAAAAGTTAAAGATAATAATATCTACGATAGCGTTAATTTTGATAATTGCTTTCGTTGCAACTTGTTATTTCTATCCGCCTTTTTACGAATATATTTTATCGCTATTTAATCGCGATGAAGACGGTGGTGATATTAGAGTAGAAGGTGATACGGCTTACGTTACCGTTCTTGATGATTTGCAAGTTCATTTTGTTGACGTTGGTCAAGGTGACTGTATAATTATAGAATTACCTGATGGTAAGAACGTGTTGATTGATGCCGGTGAGAATAAGTATGAAAACTTGAAAGAGTACATAGATACTAAAACTGACGTTAAGGTGTTCGATTACGTTATAGCAACCCACGCCGATTCAGATCATATCGGCAATATGGATAAAGTACTCCAAGACTACGAGGTTAAATATATCTATCGCCCGTACGTTTTATATTCAGGCGATAAGTATAATTTCTCAGCTGATTTTAACAAAGGTTCTTCTGAATATAAGCAAAGTAGTATCGCTTACGGCGATTTGCTCAATGAAATCAATAATGAAACTTACACCTTAAACGGTGAAACAAAGAATGCAGGTTGGGAGTTTTTCGATTACAATAGCGATTTTGCAGGAAAGATTTCCTATAACGGCACAATCTACGATTATTACTTTGATTTCTTAACGCCGAGAGTTGATAATTTGAGTAGTCTTGAATATAACGATGCAAACGATTATTCACCTATTATAAAGTTCACTTATTGCAACGTTGATATTTTGTTTACAGGCGATGCCGAAAAAGATGCCGAGGCGGACTTTGTTTCGTATTACAAAACGCTTGCCTCCGAGATGGATTTAGACGTTGATATCTTAAAGGTTGGCCATCACGGTTCTGAAACTTCTACCACTCAAGACCTTTTAGATATCGTTAAACCTGAACACTCTGTAATTCAATGCGGGCTTAATAACAAGCACCTTCACCCGCGCCAAAGTACGCTCGATAGGTTGGTGGGTATAGGCTCGTCAATTTATAGAAACGACCTTCACGGCGATATCCTTTTAACAATTACTGCAAACGCCACGTTTACTTTCTCAACCGAGGTTAAAAATCCGTCTGGAATTTTAATCGGTGGGGACGCTTAGGAAAATTAATATAACAATTTTAAAGCGCTTTTTAAAAAGGCGCTTTTAATTTTGCAAAAATTTGTAAAATTCGCTATTATTTCGCAAAATATTGTGCTTTGAAATATGTTAAATTACCTTTTGCGAGGTGTGTTATGAAAATTAAATACTATCTTGATAAAAGCACGTTATTTATCTATTTTATAGGCGAGCTTGACGAGTGCACCGCATCAAAAACGCGTGACGTTATAGACGGGCTTATCAAAGATTTAAACGGTATAAAAAAGGTTGTTTTTAACCTGTCTGAATTATCCTTTATGGATAGCACGGGGATAGGTATGTTTATAGGTAGATATAAAAAACTGAAATCGCTTGGAGTTAGCGTTTTTACACAAAACCCAACGCAAAGCGTAGAGAAGATTTTACAAATATCAGGGCTATATAAAATTATGCCTGCGATATAAGGAGCGAATATGAAAAACAAGGTAAAATTATACTTTTCGTCCGTATCGGAAAACGAGGCGTTTGCAAGAAATACTATAGCCTCTTTTATATTGCCGTTAAACCCAACGTTATCAGAACTTAGCGACGTAAAAACAGCTGTATCCGAGGCTGTGACAAACGCGATAGTCCACGGTTATCCAGACGCTGTTGGAGAGATTGAAATTTTAGCTGAAATAGACGGGCAAGATATACATATCGAAATTTCAGATGACGGCGTTGGCATTGACGATTTGCAAAAAGCCCTCGAGCCTTTCTACTCAACAAAGCTTGAAAACGAGCGCTCGGGTATGGGTTTTACCATAATGAAAACATTTATGGATAGCGTTTCCGTAAACTCACAAAAAAATGCGGGAACTAAAGTTATAATGAGCAAAAAAATCAATTCAAGCGCCCGTTAAAGGAGCGTTCAATGTTATCTACGGCGGAAACTTTACGGCACTTAAGACAAGCACAAAGCGGTGATAACGCAAGCAAAGAAATACTTATCACAAACAATTCTTTACTTGTAAAGAGTATAGTTTACAGGTTTAAAAACAAGGGCGTTGATTTTGATGACTTATATCAGCTTGGCTGTATGGGTTTACTTAAGGCAATTTATAATTTTGACGAGAGTTTTAACGTGCGTTTTTCAACGTATGCCGTGCCTATGATTATAGGTGAAATCAAGCGCTTTTTACGCGATGACGGTGAGATAAAAGTTTCGCGAATTATCAAGTATCAAGCATATAAAATCGCCCGTTTTACCGAAGAATATCAGTCAAAGCACGGCTTTGAACCAACGGTTGAAACGATAAGCCAAGCACTTGATATTTCCGAGGGTGACGTTGTGCTTGCGTTAGATTCATCTAAAATGACCGTGTCGCTATACGAAACGATTGACGACGGGGAGGATAAGTCGCAAAGTTTAATCGAAAAAATACCTTCTCAAGATAGTGAAGAAGATATGATTGACTCAATTTATCTAAAGCAACTTATGTCAAAGCTCAGCGAGCGCGAGCAAAAGGTTATAATGCTTAGATATTTTAGAGATAAAACGCAAGGTGAGGTTTCAAAAATATTAGGTGTTTCTCAAGTTCAAGTATCTAGGTTAGAAAACAAAATAATAAAGCGATTAAAAGAGCTTGCAAATAAATAAATTTCCGCTTATAAAAAGCGGATTTTTTTTGTATTTTTTTTGTGCATACGGCAATAATAATCATATGAAAACTACTGAATTTTTAACCGAGGCTGAACGCTTGGTGACCCCTCGGGAAATATTTAACAAGGAGATCAAAAATGACAGGAAAAAACGCTGAAAATACTAATCGCGAATATCTTGAATACGTATCCTCAGTATGCCCGAAAACAAACGAAGTAAAAACGTTATTTCACGCTTTTTGGGTGGGCGGATTAATTTGCTTGTTAGGTCAAGCGGTTAGATATATTTTTATCTACGTTTTTGGGCTTTACGGTGACACGTTAGCTGGTGCAACGAGCATAGTTATGATATTTTTAGGCTCGTTTTTAACTGGGCTTGGAGTGTACGATAAGATAGGAAAATATGCAGGTGGAGGCTCAATCGTGCCTATAACGGGTTTTGCTAATTCCGTAGTGTCGCCAGCGATGGAATTCAAGAGTGAGGGCTTTATTTACGGGCTTGCCGCGAAGATGTTTGTAATAGCAGGGCCTATTATCGTTTTTGGTGTAATAGGTAGCGTCGGCGTTGGTTTAATCTATTATATAAAGGGGTTGTTTTTATGATTAAAAATCCTTATAAAACCGTATTTTTTGAAAATTCGCCGTCTGTAATTTCAACTTATTCTATCGTTGGGGAAAAGGAGGCGAACGGCAACCTTGGAAAACACTTTGACCAAACTCTTTCTGATGACCGTTTTGGTGAAACTACCTATGAAAAAGCCGAATGCAAAATGCTTTCAGCCGCAGTTAAAGGCGCTATTAAAAAAGCTGGATATAACGAAAAAGAAATGGATTTATTCGTTGGTGGTGACCTATTAAATCAAATAATTTCAGCAAGCTTTACAGCGCGCGATTTTGAAATTCCCTTTTTAGGCTTGTATAACGCATGTTCTACGATTGTTGAAAGCGTAATCGTTGCGTCAATGGCGATAAGCGGTGGTTTTGCCGAGAACGCAGTAGTTGGAACGGTTAGTCACTTTTCCACGGCTGAACGACAGTATAGATATCCGCTTGAACTTGGCTCAGTTCGCCCTCCGCAATCGCAATGGACTGTTACGGGCGCAGGTTCGTTCGTTTTAAGTGGCGTTGACAAAGGTTATCCGTCAGTTACCTCGGCAACTATAGGCAAAGTGGTTGATTATGGGGTAACCGACGTTAATAATATGGGAGCTGCGATGGCTCCGTCGTGCGCGTCGACGCTCGTTCGGCACTTAAAAGGCACGGGTACGCGCCCAGAAGATTACGATTTGATTTTGACGGGTGATTTAGGTGCGCTTGGCAGTAAGATTTTTGATAAACTCGTAAAAGACGACGGTTTTGACGTTTCCTTAAATCACGTTGACTGTGGCGATATAATTTATGACACGGTAGAAAGTGAATTTCAGGGCGGTAGTGGCGCTGGTTGCGGTGCGGTGGTGTTTGCAAGCTACGTTTATCCGCTACTTAAGGAAAAGAAAATCAATAAAATATTATTTTTAGCAACGGGTGCGTTGCTCTCGACTGTATCGTCAGGGCAGGGTGAAAGCATTCCAGGTATTACGCACGCCGTTTGCTTGGAGAATTTATGACGGATATATTATTAGGCTTTTTGAAAGCGTTTTTGGTTGGTGGAGCGATTTGCACCATTGCACAACTGCTCATAAACAAAACTAAGCTAACCTCTGGCAAAATCTTGGTATATTTTTTGCTTGCCGGTTTGTTTTTGCAAGCGTTTGGCTTATACGAGCATCTCGTTGATTTTGCGGGTGCGGGAGCAACCGTTCCTATAAGTGGATTTGGCTACCTTCTTGCCGAAGGCGCAATAAAAGGTGCGCAAAGCGGTTTGTTTGGAGCGATTACGGGCGGGCTTGCAAGCGCGTCGGCAGGTGTAACGTCAGCAATAGTGTTTGGCTATATTTTTGCTCTAATTTTCAAAACTCACTCTAAAAAATAGAAATTTTTACTTACTATTTGCTAAAAATAGTCAAAATTTTTGTTCGCGTTAGAAAAACACCTGTTTGCAATCTTAAGTAAATATTCAAAAAGTGGCATAATAGCGAAAATTTTCACACAGTTTTAACAAATATACTATTGACAGTTCTTACATTTCTTGTTAGAATATTATTGTATAATTGTGACAAAATCCGCGTATTATGCCCTTTTTCATTAAAAAGGTTGAATATTTACGATTTTGCAAAAATAATTGATAATTTTGCAAATACAAAGCGTGTTTTTTCATATATACTATAATAGTGTGCGTGCGTCAACGCGTGTAAAATGCAGTTTCGCCCACACAAGCGCATATTCCTTTGGGGGAATTATGCGATTTTCCCGTTTTTCAGTCAAAAAGCGCGTGTTTAAGCAATTCGCGTTAAATTTAAAACTACTTAGGAGGTAGAAGATGAAGAAGTTTTTATCCTTGGTACTTTGTATCATGATCGCACTCTTCGCTGTAGCTTGCGGCGATGGTGACGGTACTGGCGGTACTGGTGGTACTGGCGGTGGCGGTGGAGACGTTCCCGGTGCTGGCGGTAGCGGCGGTAGCGGTGAAGGTGAAGAAAACCTTGTAGAAATTAGTATCCCGAAAGGTTGGGGTGGTGGTGCAGGTACTGATTATATGATCAACCTTATGAACTACTTTAACGAAAGTCCTGAATGGGGTGCTCAAAAGATCGGTAAGTACGATGGTGCTAAAGTTGTGTTGACTGAGCAGGATATTCCTACGACTCCTGCAAACATTACCACTCACGGTGGTGATATATTCAACCTTGACCATCGTGTAGGTAATATTTTACAAGTTCAATCTTACGTTGTTGATATTACTGACGTTATGACTCAGACTATTCCTGGCGAAGATCAGTCCATTGTTGACAAGATTCCTGCGAATATTCGTGCAGCGTATACTGACATTACTAACGAGAGATATTTCGGTGCACCTGGTACTGTTCTTTGGTGTGGATACTCTATCGATACTGAAATGTGGGAAAGAGACGGTTTATTTATTGCAAACGCAGTATTAAACAACAATCCTGATTATGACACTATCGTAGAGGAATACGAAGCTCTTATGGAAGATCTTGGCTACGGCGCAAAGAGATACGTTAACAACAAGTATGGTATTACTTTGTGGTTTAGTGACTATGATGGTGATGGTAACGGTTATTATTCAATTCCCGGTGCTAAATCTGTTAAGAACGGTCAAAACTACGGTGTATCGAGAGAAGAATTCGGTGCTGACGGCGGTCTTTGCGTTGGTCCTGACGGTGTAGCAGGTACTATGGACGATGGTATTCCTTCTTCTGTAATCGAACTCCTTGCTCTTTGTGACTACATTAAGTCTGACGAGTTTGACTGTGGCGCTAACTACTATGCACCCATTGCTCTTTCTGGTCAATATAGAGATTCTTATGCTAACTCCTTCCTCGATGGTATTTATGCATCTTTGGCAGGTGAGCAATATCAAAACTCTGTATTAAACTTTGACTCTCAGGGTGAAAAGGTAAGAGTTGTTACCGGTTACACTGACGAGCCCTTATATCCTGGTCTTGTTTCTAAAAAGTACGATCTTGTTGATAAGACTGGTAAAGTTACGGGTAACGTTATGCCTAAAAAACCCATCGTTCAAGAGGTTGTTATAACTCCTGAAACAGGTTACTACACCACTTGGATGGAAGATAAGTACTATGCTGAGGCAGCTCT
>JAFQEV010000035.1 GCA_017398825.1 Clostridia bacterium | reverse complement strand
GAGATTATCAAAGAAAGAGAACAAAACGGCAAATTCACCTCTTTTGAGGACTTTGCTATGCGCTGTATTCACCACGTAAACAAGCGTTTGGTAGAGAACCTTATTTATGCAGGCGCGTTCGATTGTTTTGGCGTTTATAGAAGTAGATTAATCGGAGTGTATGAGGACGTGCTCGACAAAGCTCAAGCTATAACCAAAGAGCGAGAAAGCGACCAAATGAGCTTTTTTGAACTTCTCGGTGAGCCTGAAAAAATCGAGGTTATCTATCCCAACGTTAACGAGTATGAACAAAAGGAAAAACTCGTATACGAAAAGAACGTTTTAGGCGTTTACGTTTCAGGTCACCCGTTAGAGCAGTATAAGGAGCATTTAAAGAAGTATTCTTTTTCTACCGCACTTCTTCTTTCTAAAGAAGAAAACGAGGACGGAGAGGTTATTTATACCGATGTTACCGACGGAACTTTAGTTACAATGTGCGGAATACTCACGGGCGTTAAAAAGGTATCAACCAAGTCCGGTCAATTTATGAGCGTATTAACGGTTGAAGATTTATACGGACCTATTGAGTGCGTAATGTTCCCTAAGGTGCACGAAAAATACAGGAACAAGATAGAAAAGGACAACGTTGTTGAACTTAAGGGTAAGCTCCAGATAAAGGACGGCAGAGAGCCGAGCATTATGGTAGAGCATATAGAGCCTATATTTGAAAGCGCTCCCGCTGAAAAAAAGGTTGAGAGCGTAGAGCCTGCTAAAAAGGAGTGCCTCGGATTAAAGATTGACGACGGAGTTGACGTTCAGTCTATAATTTCTGACCTTGAGGAAATACTTTCGGCATACCCCGGCGATATTGACGTTTTCGTTAAGAGTAACGGCAAAGCGTTTAAGTGTGATATGAAGGTTCGCAACTGTAAAGGATTGTTATCTGAGCTCAGCTCGATAATTGATTCAAAAAATATAATATTTTTTGTAAAATAAGTAGATTATTTGTATAAACTGTGCTAAACTGAAATAGTTCAGTAATTTTTGGAGACTTAATATATGAAGAAATTAGCAATTTTAACAAGTGGTGGTGACGCTCCTGGTATGAACGCTTGCGTGAGAGCGTGCGTTAGATACGCTATCGCAAAGGATATTGACGTTTACGGTATTGAAAGAGGCTACGCTGGTCTTATAGCAAATAAGATAAACTTTATGAGTACTCGTTCGGTATCGGATATCGTTCATAGGGGCGGTACTATTTTAAAAACTGCAAGGTGCCCTGAGTTTAAGAGCGTTGAATTTCAAGAGCAAGCTGCTGAAACGTTGCAAGCTTACGGTATTGACAGTTTGATTGTAATAGGCGGTGACGGTTCGTTTAGAGGCGCAAAAGATTTATCCGATAACTGCGGTATCAACGTTGTTGGTATTCCTGGAACTATTGATAACGACTTGGCGTACACCGATTATACTATCGGTTTTGATACGGCGGTAAATACCGTACTTAACGCAATCAACAACCTTCGCGATACCATGGGTTCGCACGAACGCGTTTCGCTTTTAGAGGTTATGGGTAGAAAGTGTGGCGATATTGCGTTATACGCGTCGCTCGCGGGTGGTGCAGAGTTCTGTTTAACTCCTGAAGTTCCGTTTGATATTAAAGAAATTTCTAAAACCTTAGTAAAGAGCCGTAAACGCGGTAAAACCTCTAATATGATTGTGTTTGCCGAGGGTGCAGGCGATAGAGAGGCTATTTGTAAGGAGCTTGAATCTCTCACGGGCTTATCCGTAAAAACTACTACGCTTGGCTACGTTCAACGTGGTGGCGCGCCTACGATGGCAGATAGAGTATTAGCTGCAAGAATGGCTGTTAAGGCAGTTGATCTTATGATTGAGGGTAAAACTAACCGCGCAGTTGGTATAAAGGACAATCATATTTTCGATATGGATATAAGCGAGGCGTTAGCGGTTAAGCATAATTTTAACGACGAGCTTTATAACGTAATGAATATTTTAGCAAGATAAAAAACAAATTTAAGATAAAAAATTGATTTATAGGAGATAAAACAATGAAGAATTTAGTTGGCGCAGCAATGTTTGCGCAGTCTGGTGGTCCTACTTCGGTTATCAACGCAAGTGCTGCAGGCGTATTTATCGAGGCTTTAAAGCAGGATAAAATTACTGCCGTTTACGGTGCTGCTCACGGTATCAAAGGCGTTTTGGAAGAAGATTTTTACGATATTTCCAAAGAAGATGAGAAAGAGTTGTTACTTTTAAAGAATACTCCATCCTCGGCTCTCGGTTCAGTTAGATATAAGCTTAAAGACGCTAAGAAAGACGATACTGATTACAAGCGTATCGTTGAGGTATTTAAAAAGTACAATATTCGTTACTTCTTCTACAACGGCGGTAACGATAGTATGGATACTTGCAACAAAATTTCTAAATATATCAAAAAATCGGGTTGGGATTGTAACGTAATCGGCGTTCCCAAGACTATTGATAACGACCTTTTCGGTACTGATCATTGCCCCGGCTTTGCATCCGCTGCAAAATATATTGCAACTACCGTTATGGAAGTTTGCTTAGACGCTAAAGTTTACGATACCCCGATGATTTGCGTTATCGAGGCTATGGGTAGAAACGCTGGTTGGCTTACCGCGTCCTCCGTTCTTGCAGGTTATAAGGGTTTAGGTCCTGACCTTGTTTACCTTCCTGAAGTTGCTTTTGATATCAACAAGTTCGTTGCTGACGTTAAGGGCGTTCTCGCTAAGAATAACAACAAATGTATCGTAGTTGTTTCCGAAGGCATTAAGGATAAAGACGGCAAGCTCGTTTGTGAAACCGTTGGCGCTGTTGCAAGAGATAGCTTTGGCCATGCACAGCTCGGTGGTGTTGCAGCAACTCTTGCAAACATCTTAAAGGAAGAAACCGGTTACAAAACGAGGGCAGTTGAGCTTTCTCTTATGCAAAGATGTGCCGCTCACCTTGCATCTAAAACTGACGTTGAGGAAACGTTTAGAGCAGGTAGAGAGGCTGTTAAAGCTGCAGTTCGCGGAACTACTGATAAGATGGTGGTTTACAAGCGCGTTGAGGATAAAAACGGCAACTACAAGTGCAAGTATAGTTTAGTTAACTTAAAGCTTGCTGCAAATACTGAAAAGACCGTACCGCTCGAGTGGATTACTAACGATGGAACTTACATTTCCGATGAGTTTGTAACTTACGCTCTTCCCCTTATTCAAGGTGAGGCTAAAGCTCCCGTTGAGGACGGGCTTCCGAGATTTGCAAGGCTTAAAAAAGTTCAAGCAGGCAAAAAGTAAAAAGTCAAAAAACTCCGCAAATTGCGGAGTTTTTTAATTATATTCTATTTATTATAACAATTCGTTATAAATCATTTCGGCAAGCTTTAAATGCTCTCCATTAAAAACGTTTGGCCAATTTCTAACGTGCATTCCCGTAACGATTGAAATTTGATTTT
>JAFQEV010000034.1 GCA_017398825.1 Clostridia bacterium | reverse complement strand
GGTTTTTCCATAACTACCCTAAGCTGTTCGGGTAAAGAGGTAACCTGCTTGCCTTTAATGCGAACGGTAAAGTAAATACCGCCTACAACGAGAAGTATTATTAAAATATAGGTATACAGCGCGTCGTTTATAAAAGAAATTATTTGTCCAAACATAGCACGATTATACAGCAAAAAAACAAAAAAGTCAATCTTTCACCCCTTTACAAAATTAAAAGGTAATGTTACAATAATAAAAAAGCAAAAAGGAGTAAATTATGAGTTTTTTAAAAGGTAAAACCGCAATAATAACGGGCGCGGGTTACGCCGTGCTTTCCGACGGCAGATGTGGCTCTATCGGATACGGCATTGCAACCGCTTACGCTAAAGAGGGTGCGAACTTAGTTATCACCGGCAGAAACGTTTCCAAGCTTGAAAAAGCAAAGGAGGAACTCGAGCGTTTATACGGCGTTAAAGTATTGATTTTCCAAGCGGATATCTCCGCAGGCGCGGATAACGAGGCAACTGCTAAAATGGTAGTTGACGGAACTATCAAAGAATTTGGCAGAATTGACGTTTTGATTAACAATGCCCAAGCCTCCGCATCGGGTGTAACTATTCAAGACCATACTACCGACCAGTTCAATTTGGCTATGTATTCCGGCCTATACGCTGCTTTTTACTATATGAAAGCGTGTTATCCTTACCTTAAGGAAACTCAAGGTAGCATAATAAACTTTGCCTCGGGAGCAGGCCTTTTCGGCAACTACGGTCAATGTTCTTACGCTGCTGCAAAAGAAGGCATTAGAGGTTTATCGAGAGTAGCGGCAACCGAGTGGGCAAAGGACGGAATTAACACTAACGTTATATGCCCTCTCGCTTGGACTAGTCAGCTTGAGAATTTTGAAAAGGCGTATCCCGACGCGTTCAAGGCAAACGTTAAAATGCCCCCTGCCGGTCACTTTGGTGATCCCGAAACGGAAATCGGTAGAGTTTGCGTTCAGCTTGCAAACCCTGACTTTAAGTATTTAAACGGTGAAACGTTAACGCTTGAAGGCGGTATGGGTCTTAGACCGTAATAACAATTAAAATAAAGCACACCGCATTTGGCGGTGTGCTTTTAAAATGCAAATTATATAGAATTATGAGTTTTTACTTTTTCTTCTTTTTCTTAAATTCTTTCATGCCGTAGGTTGAACCACCGTCACAAAGCACGTCAACACCAGCAAGGTAACCGTTTCTCTCATCAGCAACGGTAGCGAGTGCGTAACCAAGCTCTTCAGGCTTACCCATACGCTCTTCTGCCGAGAAGGGAATTAACATTCCGCCGTCCTTACTTTCAAGATTACCCATATCCGTTGCGATTAAGCCCGGGCTTAACGATACCACGCGGATACCCTTTAAGCCGTATTCAAACGCGCACTTTTTAGCGTACCAAACTACGAAATTTTTAGATAACGAGTATGCAAAGCCCTTTCTTTGATATTCGCCCTTAGCCATACCTGCACGCTTAGCAAGTTTCTTAACGAAAAGCTCCTCGTTAGTTTCAGCGAGAGGATATGCTTTTTTGGGAATAATAAAACCGGGTAAAATGTATGCCGAGTTAGAAGAAACGTCAACGATAACGCTACCGGGTTTCATTACCTTTGAAAACTCTTGATTGATATATACCGTGCCGAGCGCGTTGATTTTTAAAATACCCTCGGGAGTTCCCTTCATTGCGGGGGAAACACCTGCCGAGTTTATAACGTTTTTAACCTCGCCAAGCGAAGATGCAAAGGCAACGAGCTCCTTAACGCTTTCCCTATTAGACGTATCGCAAGTTTTTGCATACGCATCGTAACCCAAACCTTTAAGCTCTTCAACAGCGCCCTCGAGTTTAGATAAAGTTCTACCTGAAATTACTATAATTTTGTCCTTGGGCATATACTTTGCAGCAGCAAGACCCATACCGCTACCGCCACCCGTGATTACGCAAACGTTTGCCATAATTATTCTCCTTTAGTTTTCTTTTAGTTTATCAAAATTGCACGGTTAAGTCAATACTAATCATTGACATTTCACAGCGTTAATAATAAAATATATTTAACTATCTCAAACAAATAAATAAAACTAAAATGAACTCATATAATTTAAACGAACAAAGAAACAAAATAAAAAACTTAAGAAAGGCACTAACAAATTCTGAGGTTACAGCTTTAAGTAACGCCGTAATAGATGCCGTTTTAACGCTTGATTTTAGCAAAGCAAACAACTTGTTTATCTACCGCAGTTTTAATGGTGAGGTTGACACTAATCGCCTTATATCCTACTTTTTAAGCAATAACAAAACGGTTGCATACCCCGTTATTAAAGGCGATATTATGGTTGCAGGCATTCCTAATAGCAACGATTTTTCACCGTCAAAATTCGGGACGGAAGAGCCTACTAAATACTTGGAAATGAATAAAGTTGACGTTTGCTTTTTGCCCTTGCTTTTATGCGATAAGCAAAAAAATCGCGTTGGCTACGGAAAAGGTTTTTACGACAAATTTTTGTCTACTCACCCCTGTTTAAAGATAGGGCTTGGCTATGACTTTCAATTAGTTGAAAGCCTCACTCCTAACCCTTGGGATATCCCACTTGATATAATAATTACGGATAAGCAAATTATAAAATAAGGCTTTGCCTAAACAAAAGATGCGTAAATTTTACGCATCTTTTTTCGTTTTGTAATTACTTGGGCTAACCCCATATTTTTCCTTAAAATACTTGGAAAAATTATAAGGGTTTGTAAAACCCGATTTATAGCACGCGGAGGAAACGCTCTCTCCCTGCACTATAAGCGATAGAGAATTTGCTAACCGCTTATTCATTAAATACCCCTTAGGGCTTACACCGTAAGCTCGCTTGAAAACCCTGCTAAGATACGTTCTATTATACGAAAATTTCTTCGCGAGGCTCTCCACCCTTATATCTTTATCAAAATTTTCATCTAAATACTCTTTTACGGTTTTTAACAGGTTATCCTCTTCTTTTTGAGCAAGCTCACCTATCATATCAAGTAAAATTTCATTAACCGGTTGGGCGTAAACTATCTCGTTCTCGTCAACCAACCTTTTTATCCGCTCGTAATATTCGCCATTGAGGGCGCAAACGCAGGGTACGTCGTCAAGTTTTTTTGCCAAACTGCCCAAAAAGCCTATCCAAGCGTACTTAAGCCCGTTGTTTTCACCGTAATCGTAAACTATGGGAACGTGAGGCTTTACGATAAATACGTCACCACTTTTTAAGGTGTGGCGCTCGTTGCCAACGATAACGGCACCCTCCCCCTCCTTTATAACGTGCACTACGTAGAAAAACCTCAAGTGCTTTTCAGACCTACCACCCGTGGGATTGTGCTGATACCCTATAAACATAGGCGAAATTTCCTCAAACGAAACGGATTTTCCGCTGTACTCTTTCATAGCGTAGTGAATTGAACGCTCTATCTTTACTATCATATTTAAATTATACTATTAAACTAAGTTTAAAGTCAACTGTAAAAAGTCGCATTTTAATAAATTATGATTGCAAAATGATATTTTTTAATATTTTAGTATATATTAAAATTTAAGTATGTACGGTTATATAAAAGACGATTATGATTTAAAAGTTTACAGCGAGGAATTAAAGGACTTTTTGCCCGATAATATCGTTGACGCTCACGCTCATATTTGGAGGGTGTGTGACGACGAGTACGATAGGAGTAAATTTCCTAAAAAGTGGACCAACCGAGTTGCCGGTGAGTGCCCGATAGAAGACTTACTTCAAACGTATAAAGATTTCTTCGAGGGTAAAAAAGTTATCCCCGTAATATTTGGAAATTCCGTTGCGCGAGCTATCGAGCACAACGCCTACGTAAAGTCGGTTATCGATAAATACAACTTCCCCGCACTTTACTGGACGAGATACGAGATGACCGATGAGTTTTTGGAAGAAAACGTCTTATCGGGCGGTTTTTCGGGTTTAAAACCTTATCTTGGCGGATGCAAGCAAGGCGTTGTTCCCGCTGAGGCTAACGTGTTTGACTTTCTACCTGAAAACCACTTAAAGCTTGCGAATAAGCACGGCTGGAAAGTAGTTTTACACCTTTCTAAATCTAAAAGGTTAAAGGACGAAGATAATCTTAAACAGCTACTTGAAATCGAGCAAAAATATCCAAACGTCAAGCTAATCGTTGCACACGTTGGCAGGGCTTACGCAAACGAGGACGTTGGCAATGCATTTGAACTTTTAAAACACACCGAGAATATGATTTTTGACTTTTCGGCAAACACTAATTCAGACGTTATTTCTAAATGCATCGAAACGGTTGGCGTTAAAAGAGTTCTATTTGGCACGGACTTACCTATTGCCAAAATGAAAATGAAACGCATAGTTGAAAACGGCAATTATATAAACGTTATTCCTCGCGGACTTTACGGTGACGTTTCAAACGACCCTCACATGCGCGAGAGTGACGATACAAACATCACTAACTTTACCTACGAGATATTAAGGGCGTTTAAAAAATCGGCTACCGATTTAACCTTATCTAAGGCAGACGTTCAAGACATAATGTGTAACAACGCATGCAAATTATATAATATTAAGTTTTAAAGGAGAAATTTTATGGGAATTTACGACGGATTTAAATTTAAACCTGCACCTTGGCTTCCGAGCAAGCACCTATCACTTGAGGATTTGGAGCGCTTGAGGAATTTAACGAGAGACGATATCGAATACGTTAACGAAAACGGCTACGAGGTAAAAATCGTTCTTAACCCTGGTTTATGCGCGGTTATGGACATGTTCTACCGCATTATGCAAAGTGATATTCAAGACAAAAAGCTCACTATGATTATGCCTAACCCTTGGGCAATTCGTTACATTTCACTCGTTGAAATGATTAACAAGTTCAATATTTCTTGCCGTAACGTGCACGCATTTGCAATGGACGAGTTCGCCGATGAGGACGGAAACGTTTGCCCCAACACCTACGCGCCCGGTCTTGGATATTCGTTTATGAATAACTTTTACGGACGTATTCGTGAAGACTTGCGCCCCGACATCTCGCAATGGCACACCTTTAACAACGATAACAAAGAGCGTGGCGTATATTCCCGCATGATAGAAGACTGTGGCGAAGGCGGAGCGGACGTTATTTATTCTGCTACAGGCTGGCCCGGCCACATCGCGTTTATCGACCCAGATACCGAAGAGTTTAAAGCTGATACTTTAGAAGAATTCATCACTTTAAAATCTGGCTTAGTTACTCAAAACCCCATGTCTACTTGCGAAAACTCACTCTTCTCTCAAGTAGGTAAAGCGGGTGACGTTTGGGCTGTTCCCCCGAGAGCTGCAACAATCGGTCCGAGTGACGTTGTTAAGGCAAGAGAAAGAGTTGTCGTTCACGATTGTATGAACCCCGACGGTTCGTCTTGGCAAAAGATGATTTCGAGAATTGAACTTCACGGACCTATCTCGAAAGACTGCCCCTCCTCAATCGTAAGGCTTGGAAAAGGCACTTGCTACATTTCCGAGGCGCTTGCAGCAAAGCCCATTTCTTGCTGGTTCAACGGTATGCAACCCAAAGATTTATAATATAAAACAATCAAAAAACCGACCATTAGGTCGGTTTTTTATCTTGGCTTTGTCACAATTTATGACTGATTTAAAGAGGAGGCATCAAACGCGGTGGAAGACAAGGCAAAGCCCGATGGCAATACTTTTTGTCTTGCCGAGTGGCTTTAACGATGTATTATACCGTGTTTCAGGCATAATCTTATCAGTCGTAGGTTGTGACAGAGCCTTACTTAATTAAATTTAAATACGCCTCTGCGTAACGGCTACCTAATATCCTTAAAGACGTTGAGGTAAAGTGTAAAAAGTCATCTTTTAAATCAAGGTCAACTGCCTTTACTACTTTTGAGTTTTTAAGCTCGCTTTCAATCTCGTAAAATACCTTGTTGAGCTTTAAAGGTCTATCTTGAACGTCCCACTCTAAGATGTTTTTATCAATTTTTGGCGATATTTCACCAAGTATTACGGGAACGTCTACACCCAAATCGCGCTTAAGCGAAGTTATCATTTTTATAAATCTTTCTTTATATAAAGAAACGTCCTCCTCGCTCATACAATCGCTCTCGCCTTGATGCCAAAGTATTGCTGAAAGCGCGGAGTTTTTCATTGCCATTTTCGCATTAAACAAGGCGTTTTCGTACAAAATTTCGCCAGGCATCCACTCTATAAGCCTCGTTCCGCCGTCAGCACAAGGAATAAGCCCAACATAATCGCCAAGCGCGGTTTGAACGTCGTTAGCGAACGATTCGGAAAGGGAAACGCCTATCGTTTCTCTATCAGGGAAAACCCCTCTATCCATATTAACAGGCGTTCTAAATTTTTGCCATCTACCCATGCGAAGAACAACGATTTTTTCGTTTAATATGGGTTCAACCTCTTTAACGTCACCACGGCCAGCCATATTAGATTGACCTATTAAGAGATAAGACCTTACCTTTTCTCCCTCTAAATGCAAACCGTCAGTCCTCATATCTCATACTCCTTTGCCCATTTTTCAAACTCGTAGCACAAGGTGTCTTTATGGTGCGAGTCACTAGTGAGTAAAAGCTTTCCGCCCTTTGATTTTATATAATCGGCGATTTCTTTAGATGGATAAGGTATATTTTTATATCCCCTTGATATTCCGCCGGTATTTACTTCAAAATAAATATTCGGCTTAAACTTTAAAATTTCATCAACCGCGTTTTTCCATGCGGAAACGTAGCGAGGGTCGCCTTCGTTAAATATAGCACCACCGTTATTATTTTTAGTTATAACGTCAAAATGCCCAACGATATCGGCGTTTGTTCTCTTAACAACCGCTACCATTTGCTCAAAGTATTTTTCAAGCGCTTTATACGCGTCACCGCCGAATACTTTTTCAACGCACTCTCTTATATCTATTTGACCATGGTCAACGGAATAGTAATCAACGCCGTTAGATAAATAGTGAACGTCGCCGATAACATAGTCGAATTTAGACAAATCGGTTTGCCCAAAATAGTCCTCTTCGATACCGCAATAAATATCAATTTTATCTTTAAAACGAGCCTTTAGGGCGTTTATTTCATTTGCAAACTCATAAACGCTCGATGGAGATAGATTGCCGTAGATGTGAAAAGGAGTGTAACAATGCGTCGTTATTCCAAGCGTTTTTACACCCTTTTCAATGGCGGATAACACAACCTCTAAGGGCGTACTTTTCCCGTCACAATAAGTTGTGTGAAGGTGAAAATCTCGAAGTATCATTTGGTCATTTTCTCCTGCTTAACCTTCTTGTCGATAACGTGGCGAGATGCAAGCTCTTTGTGAATTTCTTCTAAGGAAATGCCTTGCTCTATCATAAGTACAAGCGTGTGATAACAAAGGTCAGCAATCTCGTAAATCGTTTCCTTTTTATCGTTTGCTTTTGCAGCGATAATAACCTCGGTGCACTCCTCGCCAACTTTCTTGAGTATTTTATCAAGCCCCTTTTCAAAGAGGTAGGTGGTATACGAGCCCTCGGTTTTATTTATCTTTCTTCCCTCAATGAGTTTTACAAGCGAGGAAAGGGAAAACTCTTGGAGTTCATCGCTTTCAAATACGGGGTTAAAAAAGCAACTGTCAGAGCCGGTGTGGCAGGCAGGACCGTCCTTTTCAACCACCATAACGAGCGCATCGTTATCGCAATCTGCAGTTATTGATACAACGTGTTGATAGTTTCCGCTCGTTTCACCTTTAAGCCAAAGCTCTTGGCGTGAACGGGAGTAAAAGCACGCAAGTTTTTTCTCCATAGTGATTTTTAAACTCTCTTCGTTCATATATGCAAGAGTTAAAACCTTTTTGGAAATGCTATCAACTACGATTACGGGAATAAGCCCTTTATCATCAAATTTTAAACTTTTTATATCCACCATAATTACTCCTTTACTATTCTTGTTGGAATACCGTTTTTGTATAATTCATTTTTTAAATCAGATATTTTTACCTCTCCAAAATGGAAGATGGACGCAGCAAGCCCAGCATCTACCTTTGGTAAAGTTTTAAACAGCGTTACAAAGTCTGAAATATTACCAGCTCCTCCCGATGCAATCACGGGAACGCTTGCAACGTCGCACACCGCACCGAGCATTTCAAGGTCAAAGCCGTTTTTAACACCGTCGGTATCGATAGAGTTAAGAACGATTTCTCCAGCGCCGTTATCAATGCCGCGCTTTATCCACTCGATAGCGTCAAGCCCAGTATCAACTCTACCGCCTTTAGCAAAAACTCTAAACTTTCCGTCAACTCTTTTAGCGTCAACCGATAAAACTACGCATTGATCTCCATAGCGCTTAGCCGCTTGATAAATAAGGTCGGGGTTCTTAATTGCACCCGAGTTTACGCTTACCTTATCAGCACCGCATTTTAAAACCCTATCAAAATCGTCAAGCGAGTTTATTCCACCGCCAACGGTTAAGGGAATAAATATAGTAGAGGCAACCTCCTTTAATATATCGGTAAAGAGGGCACGACCGTCACTACTTGCGGTTATATCGTAAAACACGAGCTCGTCAGCACCGTTATCGGAATAGTATTTTCCAAGCGTAACGGGAGACGAAACGTCGGATAACCCTTTGAAATTAACGCCTTTTACAACTCTTCCGTTCATAACGTCTAAGCACGGAATTATTCTCTTAGTTATCATTAGCCACCTCTAACGCGTCACTTAAATTTATTGCTTTTGTGTAATAGGCCTTTCCAACTATAGCACCGTAAATTCCAAGCTCTTTAAGCTTTTTAATATCGTCGATTGAAGACACTCCGCCCGAGGCGATAAAGTCAATACTGAACTTTTTTGAAAGCTCTTGATAGAGGGAGTGATTTGCGCCTTGCATAGCGCCGTCTTTAGAAATATCGGTGCAAATAACCGTCCTAACGCCTAACTTTTCAAGTTTTTCACAAAAATCAAAGGCGGTGATTGAGGACTTTTCAGTCCAGCCCTTTATCGCAACGAATCCGTCCTTTATGTCAACGCCAACGGCAATTTTTTCACCGTAAAGCTTAAGCGCAGAGATTAAAAAATCTTCATCGGTCACGGCACTCGTTCCAAGTATAGCGCGAGATACGCCGGCATCAATATAAGTTTTTATAACCTCTAAGCTCCTAACGCCTCCGCCAACTTCTATAAATAAGTCCGTTGCCTTAACTAACGCCTTTATCGTTTCAACGTTAGGCGTTCCACCCGTTTTTGCACCCTCTAAATCTACAACGTGCATAAATTTTGCGCCCGAATTTTTAAAATCGAGGGCAATTTCAACGGGATTATCGCTATAAACGGTCATTTGAGCGTAATCGCCCTTATAAAGTCTAACGGCTTTACCGCCAAACAAATCAATTGCAGGAAAAATTTTCATAACTCACAAAACGCCTTTAATATACTCAGCCCCACGCTACCGCTTTTTTCGGGGTGGAACTGGCAACCGTAAACGTTGCCCTTTTGTACCGCTGCGGTAAGCTCCGCACCGTACTCAGTTGTTGCGATTACCGCGTCATTACAGTCCGCTCCGTAAAAGGAGTGAACGAAGTAAACGCAATCGCCGTCACTTAAATACTTAAATATCTCACTCTTGGGTTTTTTAAGGTTTAATGCATTCCAGCCTATATGCGGAACTTTGAGAGTATTCGGTATAACTGAGCTTATAGGGCGAATTTCACCCTTTATAAGCCCTAACCCCCTGTGCTCGCCGTACTCTAAACTCTTATCGAATAAAAGTTGCATTCCGAGGCAAATTCCCATGAGATTAACACCGCTGTTTGCCCTTTCAATAACAACGTCAGCAAGCCCTGATGAAAAGAGTTTATTAGCAGCGTCCTCAAACGCGCCAACGCCAGGGAGGATAATTTTATCCGCCTTTTTTATCACCTCTTTATCTCCCGAGGTAACAACCTCAACTCCGATAGCCTTGAACGAGCTTTTGAGCGAATAGAGATTGCCTACGCCATAGTCAACTATAACTACCATTACAAAACTCCTTTTGTCGAGGGAATTTCACCGCATAAATCGGCATCGACTTTAACGGCTTTTCTCAAACTTCTTGCAATAGACTTAAACGCCCCCTCTAATATGTGGTGAACGTTTTTGCCTGCAAGCTGAGTTACATGGAGGTTAATACCGGCATTTACGGTAAACGCGATTAGAAATTCCTCGATAAGCTCAACGTCAAAATTGCCAACGCGCTTTGCCCTCGGCGATAAGCCGTAACCGAGATAACTTCTACCGGATATATCTACTGCGGATAAAATGAGAGCCTCGTCCATAGGCAACGTAGTATCACCGTAACGGGTAATGCCAGCTTTATCTCCAAGCGCCTTTTTAAACGCCTGCCCAAGCGCAATGCCGATATCCTCAACGGTGTGATGATAATCAACCTCAACGTCGCCAACGCAATTTACGTTTAAATCAAATCTTCCGTGTTTTGCAAACAAGGTGAGCATGTGGTCGAAAAAACCCGAGCCTGAATTTATCTCGGAAACACCCGTGCCGTCAAGATTTAATGAAAGCTTAATATCCGTTTCTTTAGTTTTTCTAACTACTTCACAAGTTCTCATATTTTAGCTCCTAAAATTTCTTGTACCGCGGTGACAAACGCCTTCATTTCAGCAAGGCTACCTACGGTTACTCTTATATAATCGGAAATTCTATCCTTATTAAAATGCCTAACTAAAATTCCCTTATCTTTTAGCTTTAAATAAAGCTCTTCGCCTGATATTTTATCGCATTTTGCAAACACGAAATTCGTTTTGGAATTAGTGCAAGTAAAACCGAGCTTTGAAAGCTCTTCAATCGTATAAGCGCGGTTATTAATTATTGCGTTTACGTTCTTAGAAAAATACTCACTATCTCTAAGTGCGCCAACGCCCATAACGGCGGTTACTCTGTTTACGTTGTATGGATTAGTTGAATATTTAACCTTTTTTAAATCCTCGATAATCTTTTCACTCGCCACGCCAAAGCCGAGCCTTGCTCCTGCCATTGAACGCGATTTTGAAAAGGTTTGAGTTACGAGTAAATTATCGTATTTTTCAATGAGAGATGTAGCGGATATTCCACCGAAATCAACGTACGCCTCGTCTATTACCACAACTCTTTCAGGGTTAGAAGATAGTAGCTTTTCAATATCCTCAAGCGATATTTCAAGCCCCGTGGGCGCGTTGGGGTTTGCAATAAATACAACTCCTTTTTTACCCTCATAATCGCTTATATCGAGAGAAAAATCGTCCTTTAAGGCGATTTCCTCGTAGGGAACACCGTTCACACCTGCAAAAACCTTGTAAAACCCGTAAGAGATGTCAGGAAAAATTGCTGGGGTGTTTTCATCGGCGTACGCAATAAAGGCAAAGTTTAAAACCTCGTCTGACCCGTTGGAAACGATAACGTTCTCACTCTTTACTCCAACCGTTTTTGCAATCTCTGAAATAAGTTCACTACAATCGGGGTCAGGATACAATCTCACCTTTTTAAGCTCCTTTTTTGCAAGCCTTACAGCGAGCGGAGAGGGAGGAAAAGGCGACTCGTTAGTGTTGAGTTTTATATACTTTTTATCCTTAGGCTGTTCACCTGGAACGTATGCGCTAAGCTTATTTATTTTCTCGTTTGAAAATTTACTCATTGTCTTTACTAAACCTTATTGTTGCACTCTTTGCGTGAGCGGTTAAGCCTTCCTTTTTAGCAAAGTAATCAACGGCGTTCGCCACTTTTGCAAGTGCGTTTTTATCGTAATAGATATACTGCGTTTTCTTTATAAAGTCGTCAACGGAAAGCGCGCTTGAAAACCTTGCCGTTCCACTCGTTGGAAGGGTGTGGTTTGCGCCTGCCAAATAATCGCCGATTGCCTCGGGGGTGTATCTTCCCAAAAATACCGAACCTGCGTGCTTTACCTTTTCAAGATAATCAAACGGATTATCTAAGCAAAGCTCTAAGTGCTCGGGCGCAATCTTGTTCGCAACCTCGATGGCGCTATCGATATCGTCAGTTACTATAATCTTTCCGTTATCGTCAATGGATACCCTTGCAATTTCCGCCCTCTCAAGAAGGGGTATTTGCTTTTCAATCTCGTTGCTGACGGAAAGGGCAAAATCGTAATCGTCGGTCACGAGTACCGCACTCGCCATTTTATCGTGCTCGGCTTGAGAAAGGAGGTCAGCTGCGATATCGCAAGGTCTGTTTTTATTATCGGCAACAACGAGTATTTCACTCGGGCCTGCAATCATATCGATTGAAACTTCGCCAAACACCTGTTTTTTAGCCTCGGCGACGAAAGCGTTGCCAGGACCTACTATTTTATCAACTTTTGGAATACTCTCCGTGCCGTATGCAAGTGCCGCTATTGCTTGTGCACCGCCAACCTTGTAAATTTCCTTTACGCCCGCAATCTTTGCCGCTACTAAAATAACGGGGTTTATCTTTCCCTCGCTGTTTGGAGGAGATACCATTACAACTCTTTCGCACCCCGCAACGATTGCAGGAATAGAATCCATTAATACGGTTGACGGATAGCACGCCGTTCCCCCTGGAACGTAGATACCGGCTTTTTCTATAGGAATTATTTTTTGCCCTACGATTGCTCCCTCGCCATCGTCTAAATAAAAGCCCTTTCTAACTTGTTGAAGGTGATAGCGCTCAATGTTTTTTTGCGCCGTCTTTAACACTTTTATAAACTCTTTATCGGCGTTTGAATACGCCTCTTCGATTTCCTCGTCGGTTACCCTTAATGACGTAAGATTAGCCTTATCAAACTTCTTAGCATAGTCAAATAACGCCTTATCGCCCCGTTTTTTAACAGTTTCAATAATATCGGCTACTATTTGAGATACGTCTATTTTTGCCTCGGTTGCAGAGAAAATCTCCTCGCGAGTGTTTAAGTTTTGTTTAAAAATTTTAATCATAATTTCTCCGCTAACGCCTGCAATTTTTCAGTTATATCTTCTATAACTTCAGTTTTAAATTTAAAGCTCGATTTGTTAGCTATAAGCCTTGCGCTTATGGGCATAAATCTCTCCACTACCTCTAAGTTGTTTTCCTTAAGCGTAGTTCCCGTTTCAACGATATCAACGATTACGTCAGATAAATCAAGTATAGGCGCAAGCTCAATCGAGCCGTTAAGCGCTATAATATCAATATCTCTACCTTGTGCGGAATAGTATTCCTTTGCAATGTTTACAAACTTAGTTGCAACCCTTAACGTTTTGTTTCTATTATCAACAAAGCCGTTTTTGCCAGCAACGCACATTGAGCACTTGCCCATATTTAAGTCGCAAAGCTCGTAAACCTCGGGCTTATATTCCATTAAAATATCCTTGCCGGCAACGCCGATATCCGCAGCCCCACGCTCAACGTAGATAGCAACGTCAGACGGCTTCACCCAGAAAAACCTAATTTTGAGTTCTTCGTTTTCAAATATCAATTTGCGATTGTTTTCTTTAATGGAAGGGCAAGGATAACCCGACCTTTCAAACATATCGTAAACCTTTTCGCCAAGCCTACCTTTCGGGAGAGCAATATTTAAATAACCGTTCATTATCATTCCCCCTTAACTCTCGAAATCTCGTCAAGATACACGGCAAAGCCAACCGCTTTATACGGTTTCCCCATCTTAACCAAAAGATTATCGTACTGACCGCCCGATATTACACCCGTAGGCACTCCCTCAATAAAACCTTTAAACGAAATGCCGTTATAGTAATTCATATCGTTTACAACGGAAAAGTCAATAATGACGTTTGCGTTTTCACTTTTAAGTACTGAAATTACGTTTTTAAGCTCGCCTAAGCACTTAATAGCCTCCTTAGAAACGGCAAAACCGTCAAGCTTATCGCAAACCTTTTCAGGCGAACCGTAAACGGTAACGAGGCTATAAACAAGTTCCTTTTTATCATCGGATATATTCTCGTTTGACAAAAGGTTTTTAATCTCCGGCAAGTTCTTTTGCCCTAATAAGCGGAGCACTTGCTCCTTTTTATCATTGCTTATCGACGCGTAGTTTAAAACCTCGGATATAACGCCAAGGTGTGAAACGGTTAATACGTTGTTTTCAGATATAACGCCCAAGCTCTTAGACGCGAGCGATAAAACCTCGGCAATAGTATCGGCGCTAACGTCACCTATACATTCCAAGCCCGCCTGCATAATTTCCTTAAAGGTTTTAGTTCCTTTTGAAATTCTGTAGACGTTCTCGTTGTAATAAACCTTCATAACACCGTTTATATCCTTGCTGTTTTTGATAATTGACAAGGTTACGTCCGGCTTTAAAGCCAAGAGCTTTCCGTCGGTATCGGTAAAGGTGATTGCACTTTCGCTCACCAAAAAGTCCTTATTTTTTGCGTATAAATCGTACTCTTCAAACTTTGACATTCTGTACTTTTTATAGCCGTACTCACTATAGAGTGCGCGGAGTGACAAGTAAACGTACTCTTCCGGCGTTAAAACGCTTAAAATCTTATCCATTTACTTTCTCCTTATCGATATCGAGAACGAGTTCGTAACCGCCTGCACCGTAGTTTAAGCACCTCGATACTCGGCTAATGGTCGCCGTACTCGCGCCCGTCAACTTCACAACCTCTTGATAGTTTTTACCAGAAGATAAAAGAGATGCAACCTCTAATCTTTGAGATAAATCAAGAACTTCCTTTATCGTGCAAATATCCTCGAAAAACTTACGGCAGTCATCTTTACTTTTAAGTTTTAATACCGCCTCGTATAAATTTTCTAAATTTGCATTTTCTAAATTGCTCATTATAAACCACCTTTGATTTATTTTACTACAGTTTAGCACGCTAAATTGATAAAGTCAAGGAAATGTACGGCGTATTTTAAATTTTTACAAATATATTTAAATTAGTTGCTTTTTTGCGTTTATGTTTATATAATAACTAAGGTTATTAAACACAAAGGATAACGTTATGCAGATAGCACACCGCCATCACAACAGCCATCACGTTTGGCATTATATACTTGAAAAACTTGGGTTGTTTATAAAGAGCAACGTTGTTTTAGTTATTGCTTTTTCTTTGGCGATCGCAACGAGTATTGTAATTCCGCCAGACCTTGAGTATCTTAATTACTTTGACTTTAAAACGCTAACTTGCCTATTTTGCACCCTTGCCGTTGTTTGCGCGCTTAAAAACGTTAAGTTCTTTACGGTGCTTGCCACTAAAATTGTAAAATTGTTTAAAAACACGAGAGGGGCAATCTTAGCGCTCGTTTACGTTACGTTTATAGGCTCAATGCTCATAGCTAACGATATGGCACTTCTCACCTTTTTACCGCTCGGATATATCGTGCTTAGTTCTACCGGGCAAAAAAGGCTAATGGCGTTTACCTTTATTATGCAAAACATTGCAGCCAACCTCGGTGGAATGCTCACCCCGTTTGGAAACCCTCAAAATCTATATTTATATTCGGCGTTCAATATCCCAACGGGCGAGTTTATGCTAACGATGTTAATACCGTTTTTAGCCTCCGTTACGCTCATTACGATTTGCTGTTTGTTTATTAAAAAGCAACCGCTTGTGCTAAACGAGGAAACGGTAGTTTTGCCAAAGAAAAGGGTGTGCATCTATCTTGTATTGTTTGCGCTTTCTATCGTTATCGTGTTTAGAGTTATCCCGTACTGGATAGGGCTTATCGTTATTCCCCTTGCGCTTTTGTTTTTAGATAGAAGCGCTCTCAAAAAAGTTGATTACGCATTGCTTTTCACCTTTGTTTGTTTCTTTATATTCGCAGGCAATATGGCGAGAATTGAAATTATAAAAGATTTCTTCTCCTCCTTGCTAAGCAAAAATCCACTTATCGTATCGGCGCTTTCTTGCCAAATTATAAGCAACGTGCCAAGCGCAATACTTTTATCTAAGTTTACTACCGAGTGGCAAGCGCTACTTATCGGCGTAAACATAGGCGGATGCGGAACGCTTATATCATCACTTGCAAGCCTTATCACTTTTAAGGAATACGTTAAACACAACCCCGGAAAAACTTTAAAATACATAGGTGTTTTCTCTGCGTTTAACTTCGCCTTCTTAATAGTACTTATAGGCATATCACTTTTAATAGTTTAAAAAAACACGCTTGTAATTCAAGCGTGTTTTTTAAATTAATAAATAAATTCCTTCGATTATTACTAAATGCAAGGGATAAAAGAGATAGAAGAAATACTTCATTTTTAATCTTCCTCTCTCGCCGTTATAAAGAGATAGTAATGGCAATGATATAAGCGAATAGGCAGTAAACCATGCCATTTTACTCGCTATTACAAACAGCGCCAAGCCAACGCCAAAGGTTAAAACCCTTAAAAACAGTTTGTCGAGAACTTGTACCTTTTCGTTTTTTATCCGCCTAAAATCTAAAAGGGAGGCAAAGGCTGGGAGCATACAACCAAAAAAGCCGTAGTCTACGAAAAAGAAATAGCAAAAGATATATACGCAAACAATCGTTAAGATAAATAGTACAATCGAAAGCGTCTTTATCTTCCACGAAAAGCCTTGTTCTAAAAGGCTTTTTTTCATAAAATCAAGCGAATACACCGTTAAAATTCCAAAGGAAAAAGTGATTAGAATATTAAACAGCGTTGCGCTTGGGTCGAATATAAAATATACTATTTGACAAAGCGTTCCTAAGATAGCAACGCTTAGGAAGTAGTTAAGCCTGTTTTTAGTATATCTACACCCCTCCGCAATCATAAACGCAAACACGGGCATTGATAATCTTCCCACGTAGCGAAGAACTAAAACGTTAGGGAAAAGCAAAAAGCCAACGTGGTCTATAACCATAAGGAGCGCCGCTATTATTTTGAGTGTATTACCGCTTAAAAAGCGAACGTTTTTTAAACTCATAATTCTAAGAGCTTGAGCGCGTTTTTATAGAGAATTTTATCAAGTACTTTTTCATCCTGTACAAACGATTTCAAAATTTTTAAATCACCCGTCGCCTCGCTCCAAGGACTATCGGTTGCAAATAAAATCTTATCCTCGCCGTGTTTTTCAAGTATCTTTAAAAACTGCTCTTTAGTTAAATTTTTTAATACGAAACTCGTATCAATATACACGTCACACCCGGCAACGTGGGATAAAAATTCATCGACCATATCCGCACCGCCCATGTGTGCAAGCACGAATTTTTTGTGTCCAACTTTATCAATAACCTTTCTCGCCCTATCGGGAGGGCACATTGCGTCACAATCTTTATACGCGCAGTCTATTCCCGCATGCGTAACTACTATTAAATCCAGCTTTTTGGCAACGGATAAAATCTCAATATACCTATCGTCGTCGATATACGTTTCTTGATAATCGGGATGAATTTTAACACCCTTAATACCCGCGTTTTTAACGGCAGTTAATTTCCCCTCGATATCATCGCAAAGAGGGTGAATACCTGCAAAAGATATTAACTTCTTGCCTTGATACTCTTCATTTAAACTTTTTGCAAAGCTCAAAATGCTTTCAAACTGAGTGGGTTTTGTAACGACGGGCAAACATACTGAAAGGTCAACGCCCGAGTTATCCATCGCTTTTTCAAGCCCCGAAACAGTTCCGTCAGTATAAGGTGTTACGTCCGCTCTACCTGCAAGATAACTTATAGTTCTTTCGGCAATTTTATCGGGAAATACGTGGGTGTGAAAGTCTATTATCATAATTTCATTTTCAAAAGGTCTTCAGGGGTTAAGGTTACAATGCCGTCTTTTTCAAAAAGCTCGGAGGTCTTTTCCGCATCGGAGGGCTTAAATACAACGTACGCATCGTCGTTTTCAATAGACAAGCCGTACATATACTCGATATTTATATCTTCCTTTTCAACCTTTTCTAAAAGTTCTTGCAAACTGCCTGCAACGTGGGGGATTTTTACTACCAACACGTTGGAAACAAGGCTTGAATACCCAGCGTTTGAAAGCTCTTTTTTGCCGGTATCGGGGTCGTTTACGATAAGGCGTAAAAGCCCGTATTCCGTAGTATCGGCAAGCGACATTGAAAGTATACTTACCCCGCTTTTTGAAAGCACGTTTAAAACCTTTGAAAGCGTGCCCTTTCTATTTTCAATAAAAACGGATAACTGTTTACAAGTCATAAATTACCTCCTTAATAGTCGTAACCTACGTTGAACGCCTTTAGGTTAAGATCTATAGTCTTTGGCGGAACGGTTGTTTTAACCGTTTCCTCCACAGTTTCCTTTTTAAGCCCTAAGTGCCTTGACGCATAGCCTAAAACTACCGAGTTTAACACCTTGCTGTTGCCAAGTTCTTTGGCAAGCGCCTGCCCGTCTATAGCGTAAACGGAATAGGTTTTCTTAAGGTTTTCGATTATATCTTCGGGATATTCTCTCGCACCGGTAACAACGGTCATAGGGTCGATGCGCGCGTCGTTAACAACTATTACGCCACCCTCTTTTAGAAAGTGAGAATACCTAAGTGCCTCTAAGCGCTCGAAAGCAATGATGATATCCGCAACGCCCTCTTCAACTACCGGCTCGGACACCTTTTCACCATAGCGAACGAACGTTACAACGCTACCGCCCCTTTGAGCCATACCGTGCACCTCGGAAATCTTTACGTCGTACCCCTCGCTTAAAGCGGATTTGCCTATTATTCGGCTGGTGAGAAGAGTTCCCTGACCGCCAACGCCTACTATCATAACGTTTTTACTCATCTTTTCACCACCCCGATTGCGCCGAACTTGCAGTAATTTTTGCAAAGCCCGCAACCGTTACACATAGTTTCGTCTATCGAAATAACCCCGTCTCTCATACTGATTGCAGGGCAACCGATTTTTAAACACATCTTGCATTTTTTGCAAGTGCTTTGATCAATTTCACATCTATTTGGGAATTTTTGACCCTTAAGTAAAGCGCACGGCGCTTTTGCAATGATAACGGTGAGCTCATCGCCTACAACGCTCGCTTTGATTTCTTTTTCTAAAGTTTCAACGTCGAACGCGTCAATTTCCAACACTCTTTGAACGCCTACTGATTTGCAAAGCCCAGCAAGGTCGATAGCGTACGTTTCCTCACCCTTTAAGGTCTTGCCCGTAGCCGAGTGCTCTTGGTGACCGGTCATACCCGTAGTTCTGTTATCGAGAATAATAACCGTTCCCGTGGACTTGTTATACACCGCACCGATTAAAGAATTTATACCTGTGTGGAGGAATGTTGAATCGCCTATTACAGCCACCCAGTTTTTAATAAACTCCTTGCCGGACGCTTTCTCCATACCGTGAAGGGTGGAAATACTTGCACCCATACAAACGGTCGTATCGATAACGTCAAGCGGAGCAACTGCGCCAAGCGTATAGCAACCTATATCGCCTGCAGCGTGAATTTTAAGCTTTTTAAGAACGGAAAATACACTCCTGTGAGGGCAACCCGGGCATAAAATAGGAGGACGGTTAGGAACGTCAACTTTTTTATAAACCTCGTCAGTCTTACCGTAGAGCACCTTCTTTAAAAGGTTTGCACTGTATTCGCCCTGCTTTGTGAAAAGTTCTTTGCCAAGCACCTTTAAGCCCCAGCTTTTAACCTGCTCTTCAATAACGGGCTCAAGTTCTTCAAAAACGTAACACGTTTCAACGGAAGAAACGAAATCTTCAATAAGTTTTTTAGGTAACGGATTAACTAAGCCAAGCTTTAAAACGCTTGCCTCGGGGCAGACTTCTTTAACGTACTGATACGCAATACCCGAGGTGATAAAGCCGATTTTATTATCGCCCTTTTCAACCCTGTTTATGCTGAGCGTTTCCGCGTCCTTTGCCAAACGATTTTCTCTATCTTCTACGAATACGTGCCTACCGATAGCGGACGCGGGCATCATAACGTATTTTCTCAAGTTTCTCTCGTAAGGAACGGCAGGCTTTAAAGTCCTTTCGCAAAGCTCAACAACGCTTTGAGAGTGTGCGAGCTTAGTGGTAGTTCTAAGTATTACGGGAGTATCGTATTTTTCAGAGAGTTCAAAACCTAAAACGGTGAAATCCTTTGCCTCTTGGCTATCGGACGGCTCGAGCACGGGAACGTGCGCCGAGCGTGCAACCATACGGGTATCCTGCTCGTTTTGCGAGCTTGCAAGCCCCGGGTCGTCAGCTACTACGATTACCGCACCGCCGTTAACGCCGGTGTATGCAAAAGTGTACAATGGGTCGCTTGCTACGTTTAAGCCTACGTGTTTCATGCACGCGAGTGCTCTCTTTCCTGAAACGGACGCGCCAAACGCCACCTCAACGGCAACTTTTTCGTTGGGCGCCCACTCGGTATAAACGTCTTCATACTTACAAAGCGCCTCGCTAATTTCGGTGCTCGGAGTTCCGGGGTATGCACTTGAAAGTTCAACTCCTGCCTCGTATGCACCGCGCGCTATCGCCTCGTTGCCGAGCATTATCATTTTTTCTTTCATTACTTGCTCCTTAAATCTTTAACGCGCTTTGCCTTTCCTTCAAAACGCTGTAAGGTGTTGGGAGAAACGAGAGTAACCTTCGCATCGAGCCCAAGCACTATTCTCAATTTGCTCTTTACGGAATTTGCTATATTTTCAAGTTCCTTAAAGGAGTCCGTTTCAACGTTGAGCTCAACCTTTACGGTGAGTTTATCAAGATAACCCTCTCTCTCAACGACTATTTCATAGTGAGGTCCAAGCTCGTTAAAGCTCAAGATTACCTCTTCAATTTGGCTGGGGAATACGTTTACGCCACGAATTTTAAGCATATCGTCAGACCTACCAGACAAGTTTTCCATACGAACGAAAGTTCTACCGCACTTGCACGGCTCGTAGATAAGCCTCGTTATATCCTTAGTTCTATATCTAATGAGGGGTAAGCCCTCTTTTTTAATACAGGTTATAACGAGCTCGCCCTGCTCGCCTGCAGGCAACACCTCGCCCGTTTCGGAATTAATGATTTCGGGAATAAAGAAGTCCTCGTTTATATGCATGCCGTCAAGGTACTCACACTCGCCGGATACGCCTGGTCCCATGAGCTCGCTCATGCCGTAGTTAGAGGTAACTAAAACGTCCTCACCCCAGCACTTGTGAATTTCCTCACGCATAGCCTCGGTTAAAAGCTCGCTACCAACGAGGGCAATCTTTACCTTTAAGTCTTTAGTTGGGTCAACGCCGATAGACCTTGCAATTTCCGCTAAGCGAAGAGCGTAAGAAGGGGTTGCAACTAACAACGTAGTTTCAAAATCCTTCATGTACATAATTTGCTTTTCGGAATTGCCAGTTGACGAGGGAACTATCGTTGAACCGATATTTTCCAAGCCGTAGTGAAGACCGAGCGCACCGGTGAACATTCCGTAGCCAAAGCAAATTTGAGAAACGTCGTTTTTAGTTGCTCCGCCCATACAAGCGATACGGGAAACGCACTCAGTCCAAGTATCCAAGTCGCCTTGAGTGTATCCTACAACGGTGGGTTTGCCGGTAGTTCCGCTTGACGCGTGTATTCTAACAAGCTCTTCCTTGGGAACTGCAAACAAGCCGAACGGATAGTTATCTCTTAAGTCTTGCTTGGTTACGAACGGGAGCTTAGATAAGTCCTTAAGGCTTTTAATATCCTCGGGCTTAACGCCGGCATCGTCCATCTTCTTTCTATACGGCAAGACTTTTTCGTAAACGCGCTTTACCGTTTCCTTAAGTCTTTCAAGCTGTATTTGTTCAATTTTTTCTCTCGAGTAAGTCTCTACTTCAGACCAAATCATTTTGCACCTATTTATTAGTTTTCAGTAAGTATTATAGCCTTTATTCTGCGAACGCCAGCCGAGGAACTTTCTTCCTTTAAAATCTTAAAGCCCTTGAGCTCGCCCGTTCTTTGAGCGTGCGGACCACCGCAAATTTCTTTCGAATATCCGTCGATAGTGTAAACCTTAACGTTCTCGCCGTACTTATTGCCGAAAACGCCTATTGCACCGCTCTCGCGAGCCTTTTCAACGGGCATTTCTTCCATTTGAACCTCAATGTCTTTCGCAATTGCCTCGTTAACGATATCTGATACCGCCTTAATCTCTTCAGGGGTCATCTTTCTCTCAAACGAGAAGTCAAATCTAAGCCTTTCGGGAGTGATGTTACTGCCCTTTTGGAAAACGGTATCGCCAAGAACTTTTCTGAGTGCGCCGTTTAAAAGGTGAGTTGCGGTATGCAAACGAGTGGTTTGCTCGCTGTTATCGGATAAGCCACCCTTGAACTTTTGCTCCGCGCCTTGACGGGAAAGTTCTTGGTGCTTTTGGTATTGAGCTTTAAAGCCCTCAACGTCAACCTTAATATTTTTCTCACCAGCAAGTTCTTCGGTAAGTTCTATCGGGAAACCGTAAGTATCGTAAAGCTTGAACGCCATTTCGCCAGAAAGCATTTCGCCCTCTGCTACGTTTGATAAGAACTTGGTTGCAATCTTAATGCCTTGGTCTAAGGTTTTGGAGAAAGTTCTCTCCTCGTCCTCAAGCGATTTGATAATAAACGCTCTATTCCTTTCAAGTTCGGGGTAAACGGGTGAAAACTCGTCTACTATGATATTTGCAATCTTTACCATAATGCCGTCCGGACTACCAAGGCTCTTTAAGTGACGGTAAACCCTTCTTATAAGACGGCGAAGAACGTAACCTTGGTCAACGTTAGAGGGAGATACGCCCTTATCATCACCTAAAATAAAGGTAATTGCTCTTAAGTGGTCGGCAAGAATTCTGAATATTCTATTATTTTCACTGTTGATTTCAACACCCGTAGCCTCAACGAGCCCTTTCATAATGGGTGCAAAAATCTCGGTATCGTAAACGGTTTTTTCACCGTTCAAAATGCAAAGCACTCTCTCTAAGCCAAGACCGGTATCAACGTTGTGAATATCCATCTTGACGTAAGAGCCGTCCTTTTGCTTGTTGTATTCCATAAATACGTTGTTCCAAATCTCAACGTATTTGCCACAGTTACAAGTAGGACCGCAAGTATCCGAGCACTTTTCCTTGCCCATATCGTAGAAAATCTCGGTATCAGGACCGCAAGGGCCAGTTTCGCCTGCAGGACCCCACCAGTTTTCCTTCCTCGAGCAAAAATGAATTCTCTCATCGGGATAACCTAAAGCTTTCCAAGCCTCGTAAGCCTCGGTATCTCTCGGAATTTCATCGTCACCACCAAACACGGTAACGGAGATTTTTTCCTGAGGAATATTTAAAACCTTAGTTAAAAACTCATGGCTAAAACCGATGGACTCCTTTTTAAAATAGTCGTTTAACGACCAGTTGCCCATCATTTCGAAAAAGGTTAAGTGGCTTGCATCGCCAACCTCGTCAATATCGCCCGTTCTTAAACACTTTTGATGGTCGGTAAGTCTCTTACCCGCAGGGTGCTTTTCGCCCAAGAGGTAGGGAACGAGGGGGTGCATACCCGCAGTCGTAAACAATACGCTCGGGTCGTTTTCGGGAATAAGCGATGCAGACGATATTTCGGTATGCCCCTTAGACACGAAAAAGTCAATATACTTTCTTCTTAGTTCATTTGCTTTCATATTTACTCCTAAAGCAACTCTGTTGTTTGCGATTTTAAAGCTATTTGTCGGTTGTATCCTATTAGAACAAGCCTTCTATCTTGCCGTCGTCCGTTACGTCAATCTTCATAGCCGAGGGAACTTTGGGAAGACCAGGCATAGTCATTATGTTTCCTGTTAAAGCAACCAAGAAACCTGCACCTGCGGAAATTTTAACCTTTCTCACCGTTACCGTAAAGTCAACGGGGGCGCAAATCTTCTTAGCGTCATCAGAAAAGCTGTACTGCGTTTTTGCAACGCAAACGGGGAGCTTATCGTAGCCGTTTAAAGTTAAACGCTCGATATCCTCTTCAGCCTCTTTGGTAAACTGAACGCCTGCACCACGATAGATTTTGGTAACGATTGCGTTGAGTTTCTCCTTGATTGATAAATCAAGAGAATACGAATAAGTAAAGTCGTTATCCTCTTCACAAAGCTTAGTAACCTCTTTAGCAAGCTCGATTGCGCCGTTGCCACCGTCAGCCCAAACGGTAGATAAAACCGCCTTAACGCCCACTTTTTCACACTCTTTGATAACGAGCTCTATTTCAGCATCGGTGTCTGTTGGGAAACGGTTGATTGCTACCACACAGGGAAGTTTATATACTTCGGTTATGTTTGAAACGTGGCGCATAAGGTTGGGAAGACCAGCTTTTACAGCCGTTAAGTTTTCCGCACCAAGCTCAGTCTTTAACACACCGCCGTGCATTTTAAGCGCTCTAACGGTTGCTACCATAACTACAGCCGAGGGCTTTAAATTCGCCGCTCTACACTTTATATCGAGGAATTTTTCCGCGCCTAAATCAGCGCCAAAGCCAGCCTCGGTTATACAGTAATCGGAAAGTTTTAAAGCCGTTTCCGTTGCAATTACCGAGTTACAGCCGTGAGCAATATTTGCAAACGGACCGCCGTGAACGAAAGCGGGATTTCCCTCTAAGGTTTGAACGAGGTTGGGCTTGATTGCATCTTTCAACAACGCCGTCAACGCGCCGACAGCGCCTAATTGACCTGCGGTTACGGGCTTGCCATCGTAGTTATAACCGATAACTATTTTGCAAAGCCTGTCCTTTAAATCGGAAATAGAAGTTGCCAAGCAGAAAACCGCCATTATTTCAGAGGCTACGGTTATATCAAAGCCGTCACCTCTCGGAACACCGTTTACTTTTTTACCAAGACCGTTGATGATAACCCTAAGCTGACGGTCGTTCATATCAACGCAACGCCTCCAAGTTATTGCGCGAGTGTTGATTTTAAGCTCGTTGCCTTGGTAGATATGATTGTCTATCATCGCGGCAAGGAGGTTGTTTGCAGCGCCGATTGCGTGAAGGTCACCTGTAAAGTGGAGGTTTATATCCTCCATGGGAACGACTTGAGCGTAACCACCGCCAGCCGCACCGCCCTTAATGCCGAAAACGGGGCCTAAGGAAGGTTCGCGCATTGCAACGATAGAATTCTTTCCGAGCTTGTTCAAAGCGTCGGAAAGACCGATAGTCGTAGTCGTTTTACCCTCGCCTGCAGGGGTGGGAGTGATTGCGGTAACTAAAACGAGTTTACCCTTCCTCTCCGCCTTTGCAAGCTTGGTAACGTTAATTTTTGCTTTATATTTGCCGTATTGCTCGATATCGTCATCGCCTAAGTTTAACTTCTTTGCAATCTCAGTTATAGGCTTTAATTGACAAGCCTGAGCAATTTCAATATCGCTTAAGTAAGCCATATCTATCTCCTAATTATTTAAAATATTTTACTGCGGACTCGAAGAGTTTCATATCGTACTCGCCGAGAACGTTTTTGTATAAGCCGTAGCCCTTTCTCTCGCTGTGACCCATCTTGCCGAACACTCTTCCGTCGGGAGATAAAATACCCTCTACTGCAGATATAGAGCCGTTGGGGTTGAAAGAAATATCCATGGTGGCATTTCCATCAAAGTCAACGTACTGCGTCATAATTTGACCGTTAGACGCAAGCGATTTTATAAGCTCGGGGCTTGCGATAAATTTACCCTCGCCGTGAGAGATGGGAACGTTATACACGTCACCAACCTTAACGCCAGAGAGCCATGGAGAGTTGGTAGACGCAACCCTAACCCTAACTATTCTCGACTGGTGGCGACCTATATCGTTATAGGTTAAGGTGGGGCAATTTTCATCGGTATCGATAATTTTGCCGTAGGGAACTAAGCCTAATTTAATGAGAGCTTGGAAACCGTTACAAATACCACCCATAAGACCGTCACGCTTACCTAAAAGGTCGCTAACCTGTTCTTTAATCTCGCCGTTTCTAAAGAACGCCGTGATAAATTTACCAGAACCGTCAGGCTCGTCACCGCCGGAGAATCCGCCGGGAACAAAGATGATTTGACTTTCCTTTGCCTTTTTGCTAAATTCTTCAACCGACCTTGCAACGTCGCTAGCGGTTAAGTTTTTAATAACGAAAATATCAGCCTTAGCGCCAGCGTCTTCAAACGCCTTTGCAGTATCAAATTCACAGTTAGTACCGGGGAATACGGGAATTAAAACCTTGGGGCTTGCCGTCTTAAAGTTGCATTTAAGAGCACTCACCTTATCGCTTGAGAAGGTTTCAACCTCACCCTTAGTCTTTATGTTGCAAGCAAACACGGGCTCGAGCTTATCTTCGTAAGATTTTAGAAGTTCGTTCAAGCAAAGCTTATCGTCACCGAGCGAGATAACTTCTTCGCTCGTGGTGTAACCTAAAAGCTCACCAACGTTTTCATCGCCCGAAAGCTCGATTACGAAAGAACCGTAGGAATATGCAAAGATATCCTCAACCTTAACCGATTTATCGTAGTTAAAGCCGATTTTATTACCGATTGCCATTTTGAGTATAGCCTCGGCAACACCACCAAACACGGGAGTGTATACGGAAAGAGCCTTTTTCTCTCTTAAAAGTTTTGTAACGATTTCAAAGTTCTTAAGAAGAGAAGAGGTTACGGGAAGACCGCTCGCCTGATACTCGGGCTTTAAGATAACTACCTTGCTACCAGCCTTTTTAAATTCAGGAGATACGACCTCGTCAACCTTACCTGTAGTTACGGCAAAAGATACTAAAGTGGGAGGAACGTCAATATCCTCGAACGTACCGCTCATTGAATCCTTACCGCCGATAGCTGCAACACCAAGTTCTACTTGAGCCTTGAACGCACCTAAGAGCGCGCTTGCAGGTTGACCCCAACGAACAGGGTCTTTCTTGAGCTTTTTAAAGTATTCTTGGAAAGTTAAATATACGTCCTTATACTCAGCGCCCGTTGCAACGAGTTTACATACGCTTTCAACAACTGCAAGGTACGCGCCGTGATAGGGGCTCTTTTCAGCTAAAGTGGGATTACCGCCCCAAGCCATATATGAAACGGTATCGGTGTGACCCTTTTCTACTGAAACGAGGTTTACCATTGCTTGAGGGGGAGTTTGTTGATACTTACCGCCAAAGGGCATAAGAACCGTACCTGCGCCGATAGTCGAGTCAAAGCGCTCGGATAAACCGCGCTTAGAGCATACGTTTAAGTCAACTGCTAAGTCCTTATAGCCGTTTACGAAATTTTTAACCTCGGGCTTTTTATAATCTTTTGCAGACTGAGCTTTCACGGTAACGTGCTTTTCAGCGCCGTTGCTGTTTAAGAACTCTCTTGAAATATCAACGATAGTCTTGCCGTTCCAACTCATAACGAGACGCTTTTCCTCAGTAACGGTTGCAACTACGGTTGCCTCTAAGTTTTCCTTTTCGGCAAGGGCAATAAACTTATCAACGTCACCTTCCTCAACGACAACCGCCATTCTCTCTTGAGATTCGGAAATTGCAAGTTCAGTACCGTCCAAACCGTCGTACTTTTTCTTAACGGCGTTAAGGTCAATGGTCAATCCGTCGGCAAGTTCACCGATAGCAACGGAAACACCGCCTGCACCAAAGTCGTTACAACGCTTAATCATAAGCATTGCGTCTTTATTTCTAAATAATCTTTGTAATTTTCTCTCCTCGGGAGCGTTGCCCTTTTGAACCTCTGCACCGCAAGCGGTTAAGGATTCTAAGGTGTGGGATTTTGACGAGCCGGTTGCACCACCGCAACCATCTCTACCCGTTCTACCACCGATTAAGATAACCTTATCTGACGGCGCGGGAACTTCACGGCGAACGTTTTCCGCAGGAGTAGCTGCTACAACCGCACCGATTTCCATACGCTTAGCGGCGTAGCCCTCGTGATAAATTTCATCAACCTGACCGGTTGCTAAACCGATTTGGTTGCCGTATGAAGAGTAACCTGCCGCAGCAGTAGTTACGATTTTTCTTTGAGGAAGTTTACCCTTTAAAGTTTCCTTTACCGGCTTTAAGGGGTTTGCAGCACCCGTTACGCGCATTGCGGCGTAAACGTAACTTCTACCTGAAAGGGGGTCTCTTATAGCACCGCCGATACAGGTTGCAGCACCGCCGAAAGGCTCGATTTCAGTCGGGTGATTGTGAGTTTCGTTCTTGAAAAGGAGCAACCAGTCTTGAAGTTCCCCGTTAACGTTTACTTTAATTTTAACGGTACAAGCATTGATTTCTTCGCTCTCGTCAAGCCCGTTTAAAAGCCCTCTCTTTTTTAAGAGTTTTGCTGCGAGCGTGCCGATATCCATAAGGTTTACGGGTTTAGTGCGATTGAGTTCTTTCCTCGCGTCTAAATACTCCTCGTAAGTCTTTTGGATTTCCGCATCTTCAAAAGTAATGCCATCGATAGTCGTTAAGAAGGTCGTGTGACGGCAATGGTCTGACCAGTAGGTATCGATCATTCTAATTTCCGTAAGGGTCGGATTTCTCTTTTCGGAAATAAAATACTGCTGACAAAAAGCAATGTCGTCCCCGTCCATAGCGAGAGCGTATTTAGATACGAACTCGTCAAGCCCCTTTCTATCAAGGTCGATAAATCCGTTTAACACCTCAACCTCGGAGGGAACGGGCTGTTCAATTTTTAAGGTTTCAAACTCCTTAAGCTCAGCCTCGCGACTTTCAACGGGGTTTATTACGAATTTTTTAATAGCTAAAAGATCACTGTCGGACACGTTGCCGTAAACCGCGTAAACCTTAGCTGAACGAACGGTTGGGCGTTCCTTTTGCGAGATAAGCTGAATACATTGACTTGCCGAATCGGCTCTTTGGTCAAACTGACCGGGGAGATATTCAACGGCAAACACCTTTGCTCCGCTTAAGTTTATCTCCGCGCTCGCCGTATCCATTTGCGGTTCGGAAAATACCGTTTTAACGGCGTAATCGAAAAGAGATTTTTCAATATCCTCTACGTCGTAACGATTGATAACTCTAATATCTTCAACGCTCTTAATTTCAAGTAAATCTCTAACTTCACTTAAAAGCGAATTTGCCTCGTGCTGAAAACCTTTCTTTTTTTCTACGTATACTCTGTAAACCATAGCGCTCCTTAATTTTTGCTGAGTGCGGAAAGTGCTTTCTTTCCGATATCTTTTCTGTAATAAGCGTTTTCAAAGGTAATTTTATCAACTACCTTGTATGCGTTTTCAATAGCTTTTTCAAGCGTATCAGCCGTTGCAACCGCACCGAGAACTCTACCGCCTGCGGTCTTTAACACGCCGTCGTCAAGCTTAGCACCTGCAACGTAAACGTTTTCATTCTCGCTAAGATTGCCGATTTTAATCTCGTAACCACTTTGATATTTTTGAGGATAACCGTCACTCGCCATAACTACGCAAGTCGCCGCGCCGTTACTGAATTTTACCATTTCTTCAGTCAACGTTCCATCGGTAGTAGCCATCATAATATCTAAAAGGTCACTCTCGAGTAAGGGGAGAACAACCTGCGTTTCGGGGTCGCCAAAACGGCAGTTGTATTCGATTACCTTAGGTCCTTTCGGAGTGAGCATTAATCCGAAATACAAGCAACCTTTAAAGGTCCTGCCCTCTTTGTTCATCGCGTCAATTGTTGGGAGGAAAATCTTTTCCATACACTCTTTTTGAACGCTCTCGGTGTAATAGGGGTTGGGGGCAATAGTACCCATACCACCGGTATTTAAGCCCTCGTCGTTATCCCTTGCTCTCTTGTGATCCATAGAAGATACCATGGGAATAACAACCTTGCCGTCCGTAAAGGAAAGAACGGAAACCTCGGGGCCGGTTAAAAACTCTTCTATTAAAACGTTGTTTCCGCTTGCTCCGAAAACTTTATCGAGCATAATCTCTTTGATTGCGGATTCCGCCTCGGCAAAATCTTTAGCGATGATAACACCTTTGCCAAGTGCCAAACCATCAGCCTTGATAACGGCGGGATAGCTCGAGTTCTTTAAATACTCGATTGCCTTATCTGCGTCGTTAAAGGTAACGCTGTCACCCGTTGGAATTCCGTATTTTTTCATAAGGTTTTTTGAAAATACTTTACTTCCCTCGATTATAGCTGCGTTTGCCTTAGGTCCAAAGCATTTGATACCGATTTCTTCAAGGCGGTCAACGAGCCCTAAAACGAGCGGATCGTCAGGCGCAACAACGCAGTAATCAATTTGCTTTTCCTTTGCAAACTCCACGATTTTATCAAGCTCGGTAGCTTTGATGGGATAGCATTCCGCATCCATAGCAATACCGCCGTTACCGGGAGTCGCGTAAATTTTTTCAACTTTTTCACTCTTTTTTAAGCTTTTGATAATGGCGTGTTCTCTACCACCGCCACCTACTACTAAAATTTTCATAATCTATCCTTTATTCTCGTATTTTTGATAGGTTTAAATTTTTTTATTGATTTTTCTATTATAGCGTTATAACCAACCAGGCTACTTTGCTTGATAGAATAAACTAAGACGTTAGTTGCAAATAATAGGGCTCCCGAAATTGTTTTTAGTATAAAAAGAATTTTGGGATAAAGGAGCAACCGCTTTTTTGTCTTAGCGTTTACCTTTAGGTTAACGCTTGACAATCTATGCGCGTTGCGACGCAGACGAGGCTCTCGAAAACGATAGGCTGAGTTAGACCTTGTTGGTCAACGAAGTCTATCGGTTGAGAAGAAACGTAGCATAATGCCCGAAATAACGGCTTAGTGGTGGAAGAGACGCATCCCCGTAAACACCATAGCCATTCCGTAATTGTCCGCAGCGGAGATAACTAAATCATCTCGAACCGAGCCACCGGGCTGAGCAACGAATGAAACACCGCTCTTTGCAGCTCTATCGATGTTATCGCTAAAGGGGAAGAAGGCATCGCTACCTAAAGATACGCCGGTAATCTTTGCAAGGTATGCTTTCTTTTCTTCCTTGGTAAAGGGTTCGGGGCGAACTGCAAAGTACTTTTGCCATACGTTATCGCCGAGAACTAAATCGCTTTCATCATCGGAAAGATAAAGGTCGATAATATTGTTTTTGTCAGGTCTTCCAACACCCTCGGCAAACTGAAGGTTTAACACCTTTTCACTTTGACGAAGATGCCAAAGGTCAGCCTTTTGCGCTGCTAAACGGGTGCAATGAATACGGGACTGTTGACCTGCGCCAACACCGATAGCTTGACCGTCGTAAGCAAAACATACGGAGTTTGACTGAGTGTATTTTAAAGTGATTAAGGAAATGATAAGGTCTATTTTCTTATCTTCGGGGATATCTTTATTTGCCGTTACTACGTTGGTGAGTAAATCAGCATCGATTTTAAAGTTGTTTCTACCCTGCTCGAAAGTAATGCCGTAAACTTGCTTTCTCTCGATTTCTTCAGGGATATAGTTTTCATCTATCTTAACGATGTTGTAAGCACCCTTTCTCTTAGCCTTTAAAATTTCTAAAGCCTTTTCGGAATAGGAGGGAGCAATAACACCGTCACTAACCTCGCGGGATATAATTTTTGCGGTAACCTCGTCACACTCGTCAGAAAGAGCAATCCAGTCACCAAAAGAACTCATTCTATCCGTTCCCCTTGCCCTCGCGTAAGCGCAAGCGATAGGAGAATTATCTAAACCCTCGATATCATCTACGAAACAAGCCTTTTTAAGCTCGGGTGAGAGTTTTTTGCCTACTGCTGCGGAGGTGGGAGAAACGTGCTTAAAGCTGGATGCACACGCCATACCCGTTGCAATTTTAAGTTCTTTAACAAGTTGCCAAGAGTTAAAAGCATCTAAAAAGTTGATGTAACCGGGTCTACCGCTCAAAACTTCAATGGGAAGGTCTTTGCCGTTTTCCATAAAAATTCTCGAGGGCTTTTGGTTGGGGTTACAGCCGTATTTTAAAAGTAATTCGTTCATATTATACCTCGTGTACGTTGTAGGTTACGCTCTCGGTTTCACCGCTTGCAAGGTCGATATATCTAACGTGCATAGCGATTTTGTTGTTCTTATCGAGATTTGACCAAATTTCATCGGCAAACGCATCGATATCGTTTGGAATTTTAACCCTTTCAGGCTCGCCTAAGAAGGTGGGAAGGGGATTTCCGTCGGTAACGTAGGTGTGGATAAAGTGACCTAAACCGTCAATTGCCTCGTAGTCAAAGAAATAACGGTTGCAAGCACTACCCTTTTCATCAGCGCTCTTTAATATAGACATCTCGTACGAAAACTCTCCGCCTAAGTGCAATATACCGCTTATTCTCGGGGTAAAGTTAGGAGCATCAGGCTCAAACGCCCTCGTTTTTAAAGCACCTTTAAAGCACTCGCCTTTTTTCAAAAATTCTTCAACAGTATCCGTTTGGTCGCCGTTTGTTACAATAACGTCACTACCAACCAATTTTACGGGCGAATAGATAATGAGGGAGGGGTCTTCCACTTTAGAGGGGTCGTAAGGATAAATGGTTATCTCGTCACCATTCTCAACGAACACTCTGTTTCTACTGTTTTCACTCCTACCCATTATGAAATAGGCAAAAACAGCTTTCTTGCCGTCCTCACTCTTGCCGATTATAATTCCTCTACCAACGTAAGGATTACCGCTAATTCTCTCTTTTACCGATAAAGTTTCGTAAGTCATAATATCTCCTATTTATTTTCGCGAATGCTCTTCGCTACTTTTTCAAGCGAGAGAGGGAGCAATATCCACTCCGCCTCGCGCATAACTCTTTTTTGTAAAATTTCAGGCGTGTCACCCTCTTCGATGGCAACCGCCTTTTGCATTATAATCTTTCCACCGTCAGGTATCTCGTTTACAAAGTGAACTGTTGCGCCCGTTACCTTAACTCCATAGCGGAGCGCCTCTTCGTGAACTTTAAGCCCGTAATAGCCCTTTCCGCAAAAAGACGGGATAAGCGAGGGGTGAACGTTTATAATTTTGTTTTCATAACGCCTTGTGAAATCTTTGGATAGAATTGACAAGTATCCCGCTAAAACGATAAGCTCAATACCCTCTTTTTCTAAGATTTCAACCGTTTTTGCCTCGCGTTCCTCGAGCGTTTTGTACTCGCTTTTATCAACGCAAACCGCTTTTATGCCAAAGTTTTTAGCGCGCTCTAACGCGTAAGCTGAAGGGTTGTTTGATAAAACGAGCTTTATTTCCGCATCGGGAATTTCACCGCGCCTTTCGCTCTCGAGTATGGCTTGAAGATTAGTTCCGCCACCCGATACGAAAACGGCAACCTTGATTTTATCTTTTAGCATAAGATAACACCGTCGTCACCGGAAACGATTTCACCTAAAACGTAAGCGTCTTGACCGTTTGCCTTTAAGATGGAAAGGGTCTTGTCAACGTCTTCCTTAGCAACGATAACACTCATGCCAACGCCCATGTTAAAGGTGTTGAACATATCGCGCTCGTCAATACCGCCAACCTTTTGTAAAAGTTTGAAGATGGGAAGAATTCTAACGTCTTCTTTTTTAATTTTAACGGATAAGCCCTTTTTGATAGAACGAGGCATATTCTCGTAGAAACCGCCACCCGTGATATGCGAAACGCCTTTAACCTTAACCTCGTCAAAAAGCGCAAGCATGGGTTTTACGTAAATTTTAGTGGGAGTAAGCAACGTTTCACCAAGCGATTTTCCGCCAAGTTCCTCAACGGGAGAGGTTAAATCGCAATTTTCAACGTCGAACACCTTTCTAACGAGAGAGAAACCGTTGGAGTGAACACCCGAGGACGGGAGAGCAATCATAACGTCACCCTCTTTCATAGAATTTTTGTCAATAACCTTATCTTTATCAACGATACCAACGGAAAAACCTGCTAAGTCGTACTCGTCGATAGGATAAAAGCCGGGCATTTCAGCCGTTTCACCGCCGATGAGCTCACTACCCGATTGAACGCAACCCTCGGCAACGCCCTCTACGATAGATGCGATTTTCTCGGGAACGTTTTTACCGCACGCAATATAATCGAGGAAGAAGAGGGGTTTTGCACCACAGCAAATAACGTCGTTAACGCACATTGCAACGCAGTCAATACCCACGGTATTATGCTTGTCCAACAAGAACGCAAGCTTGAGCTTAGTTCCAACACCGTCCGTTCCCGATACGAGTACGGGGTTTTTGTAACCGTTAAGGTCGAGGGCGAAAAGTCCTCCAAAACCGCCGATATCGGAATTAGCGCTGTTTACAACAGTTCTTGCGATGTGCTTTTTCATAAGTTCAACCGCTTTGTAACCTGCGGTAATATCAACGCCCGCTTTAGCGTAGCTTTCTGATCTTGATTTATCGTGCATAATTTTTCTCCTAAAATTTGTTATATGGTTTAGTTTTTTTATTTTGGTTTTAAGCAAAGAACAGCTTTGCTTGATAAAATATTAAATCGTTAGTTGCAAGACAAGGCTCGCGACGTGTTTTGGATGAGACTAACCTTTTTGGTCAACGAAGTCTATCACTCGAGCAGAAACGACGCATAATGCCCAAAATAACGGTTTAAATACTAAGACGTTAGTTGCAAGCAAGACAAGGCTCG
>JAFQEV010000033.1 GCA_017398825.1 Clostridia bacterium | reverse complement strand
GCCTTGAAGTTCAAGCTCGGCAACGTATGCGAGTTTAATTCCAAGCCCATTTTTAATATTGTAATCTCTAAGCTCAGTTATCTTAAACATACCATAATTATATCTTTATATAATAAAGTTGTCAATAAAATAGCATTATTTTGATATAAAAAGGCATTTTTATTACTTTAATCGGGATAATTATAATTATATAATATAATTAAGAAAGTAATTTTCTAAAATTATTAAAATTAAGGAGAATATATTATGGCAAAATCAAGATACCTTGGCGGATACCCCGTAATCGGTATTAGACCTTGTATTGACGGTCGTCGTGGACCGATGATGCTCCGTGAATCTCTCGAACCTACCGTTTGGGCAATGGCTAACGCCGCTAAAAAATTGTTTGAGGACAATCTTTTTTATTCAAACGGCGAACCTGTTAAAGTTGTTTTAGCAGATACCTGTATCGGTCGCGTTGCAGAGGCTGCTGCGTGTGCTGAAAAGTTTAAAAAAGAAGGGGTTGACATTACATTATCCGTAACTTCGTGCTGGTGCTACGGTTCGGAAACTATGGACATGGACCCCAACACTATCAAGGCGGTTTGGGGCTTTAACGGTACTGAAAGACCGGGTGCAGTTTACCTTGCTGCAGTTCTTGCCGGTCACGCTCAAAAGGGCTTACCTGCTTTCGGTATTTACGGCCACGAAGTTCAAGACTTAGACCAAGTAAATGAAATCCCTGAGGACGTTAAGGAAAAACTCCTTCGCTTTGGTCGCGCTGCAGTTGCAGTTGCTACTATGCGCGGAAAATCTTACCTCCAAATCGGTTCGCAATGTATGGGTATTGCAGGCTCTATTATCGATCAAGACGTAATGGAAAGCTATTTCGGTATGCGCGTTGAATCTGTTGACGAAGTTGAAATTCTTCGCCGTATGGAAGAAGGCATATATAACGAAGAAGAATATCAAAAGGCTTTGGCTTGGACGAAAGAACATTGTAAAGAAGGTTGGGACGATAACCCTGATACCGTTCCGTTCTTAGGTAAAGACCACAAAATTAAATTTACACGTGAAGAAAAGGATAAGCAATGGGAATTCACCGTTAAAATGTACTGCATTATCAAAGACTTAATGGCAGGCAATCAAAATCTTCCCGATGCTTTCATTGAAGAAAGAGCTGGTCATAATGCAATCGTTGGTGGTTTCCAAGGTCAACGTCAATGGACTGACCACTGGCCCAACTGCGACTACCCCGAGGCACTTTTAAGTTCTACTTTCGACTACGAGGGTGCAAGAGAACCGTTCACCTTAGCAACCGAAAACGACGTATTAAACGGCATGGGTATGCTTATGATGCGCCTTTTAACTCACCGCGCTCAAATCTTTGCTGACGTTAGAACTTACTGGTCAGGCGAGGCAACTGAAAGAGTTACCGGCTACAAACTTGAAGGCAAAGCAAAAGAATCAGACGGTATTATTCACCTTTTAAATTCCGGTGCTGCTTGTCTTGATGCTAGCGGTGTTTGTACCGATGAAAACGGCAACGCCGTTATGAAAAAATGGTGGGAAGTAACCGACGAAGATATCAAGAAGATGACCGACGCTACCGTATGGTGCGAGGCTGGTTTTGATAACTTCCGTGGCGGTGGTTTCTCTAGCCACTTTGACACTTATGCGGAAATGCCCGTTACCATGATTAGACTTAACTTGGTTAAAGGCTTAGGCCCCGTTCTTCAAATTGCTGAGGGTTGGACTGTAAACCTTCCCAAAGACGTTAACGACAAGTTAATGAAGAGAACTAACCCCACTTGGCCTTGCACTTGGTTCGCTCCTCGTTGTGACGGCAAGGAAGGTAGCCCATTCAGAACCGCCTACGAAGTAATGCAAAACTGGGGTGCTAACCACGGTGCAATCTCTTACGGTCATATCGGTGCTGACTTAATCACTCTTTGCTCAATGCTTAGAATTCCCGTATGCATGCACAACGTACCTGAGAAAGACGTTTATCGCCCTGCTTGCTGGAACGCATTTGGTATGGATAAAGAAGGTCAAGACTACAGAGCTTGCCAGACTTACGGTCCTCTTTACAAGAAATAATAATTTAACTGCCGAGAAACTCTCGGCAGTTTTTTATTGTAAAAAATTTAAACGTGTGTTAAAATATAGCTATGTATAATTTTTTTGTTGAAGAAAGTTCAAAGACTTTGGACGGATATGAAATTTCCGGCAAAGACTACAACCACATTAAAAACGTTCTTAGAATGAAAACGGGCGACGATATTTTGGTAACCTTTGGCGGTAAAAGCGACCTGTGCTGTATAACTGATTTTTCCGATGATAAGGTTATTACAAAGATTATAAAGCCCGATTTTAACGACACCGAGCTCCCTGTAAAAATTCACCTCTTTCAAGGCATTGCAAAGGGCGAGAAAATGGAACTTATTATTCAAAAGGCGGTTGAGCTTGGCGTTTACGAGATTATCCCCGTTGAAATGAAAAGGTGCATTGCCAAGATTGAGGGCAACAAGGTAAAGCAAAAAACCGAAAGGTTTAACCTTATTTCCGAAAGCGGAGCAAAGCAATCTAAAAGAAACGTTATCCCAAAAGTTAAAGAGCCTATGGCGTTTAACAGGGCGCTCGAGTACGCTAAAGGCTTAGATATGCTTATAGTGCCTTACGAATGTGCAAGCGGTATGCAAGCCACAAAAGACTGCTTATCTAAGATTAAGCGCGGTATGAAAATAGGCGTTATAATAGGTGCTGAAGGCGGGTTTGACGAGAGTGAAATCGAGAGTGCAAAACAACTTGAAAACGCTAATATAATCTCACTTGGGAACCGCATATTGAGAACTGAAACGGCCTCGATAACCGCCCTATCGCTTTTGATGTTGCATGCGGAAAGCAATTTGTAAAATTAAAAAACGACGGAGTGTTCCGTCGTTTTTTTGTTGGCTCTGCCACAATTTATCTCTTCCAGCCGTGTTTAAAATATAATCCGGTAGGCTCGAGCTCTTTGTTTATAATCTTGAGCCATGCGGTTGCACGGTCTTGCTGTTCTTTAGTCATATTCTCTTTCTCGTAATCAATGATATATTGATTCCAAGGGAGCTTGCCGAAAACCTCTTCGGTTGCCTTTTGAGCTGCCGCAAAGAACATTTCCTTTACCTCTTTGGTTGTAACGCACTCACGCTTTTCGCCCCAAAGATACTTGCTGACAAATTGCGTTTCGTTATTTATATATACGTTAAAATATCTATCGTTGTACACCTTTACAGCGTGCGTATCACCGATATCCTTATCCTTTATCGTAAAGGTAATTGAACTATCATACGATACGCTAACGTAATTTCTAAAGAGATAGATATCTGCATCTACCCATTTATCAAAAAAACCGTACTCAAAGCATTTAGTAGTCTTCTTATTTATGCGCTTATATTTTTCAAAGGTGTATAATTTTTTACACGCTCCGTTTTTGCTTATATAATAAAAACCTGCATAGTTCGAGGGTAAAATCGCGTTTTTCTCAAAACGACTGCCTATATGCAACATTATGCAATCCTTTATTTCTTCAGGAATGGTAACGTATTTTTTTGCCATGATATTTCTCCTTAAATTTAAATTTATTCTATATAATTATATCACTTTAAAAGAAAGTATGCAATATCTTTTAAAATAAAAACAGCGTGATTTATCACGCTGTTTTACGTTGTTAAAATACTTTTTCGCCCTCAAGATAAACTGACTTAACACTAAACCTATCGTCAACTAATAAAAGGTCTGCAATCTTGCCTACTTGAACTGAACCGTAAAGCTTATCTATTCCCAAAGCTTTTGCAGGATTTAACGAGGCAAAGCGAACGGCGTGGGAAAGACCGTAACCCGTATAGCTCATAACGTTTCTAACGGCGTTATCAAGCGTTAAGTGTGAACCCGCAAGAAGTCCGTTTGCATCGTAATTAAGGTCAGCGCCGAATTTAATTCCCTTAGACTCGTCGTTTTTATAATCGCCCGTCTTTGGAAAGCTATCGGTAATAAGTATAACCTTTTCAATTCCCTTTGCCTTAATTGCGGCGCGAATTGAATAAGGCGCTAAATGGATACCAGATTCATCACAAATAAGTTCGATGAACATATCTTGGTTGCAAAGCGCATACTCGTCAACCCCCGCACCAAACTTAGCCTGGTTAATTCTCGGAGCGTTGCCTGAATCGCCGTGGTGAGTTTGAATTTTGAGGTTTGAATTGTAAACCTTTTCGCATTGCTCACTCGTAGCGCCCGAGTGCCCAAGAGTAAATATGGCGCTCGGCTTTTTAGCCATAACGTAGTCCATAATCTCAACGATATTCGACCTATCTGGGTCAATAGCCCAAACGCGAACGAAATCACCTATACCGTCAACTAAAGCGGTATATTGCTCGCGAGATATCTCGCCAGACCATTTAAAGAGCTGGCTGTTGCTACCAGATGCACGCATAAACGGGCCTTCCATATACAAGCCCTTTATCACCTTGCCTATCTTGGACTTGGAAAATTCTTTGAGCTTGTTAGCCCCGTCAATCATATCCTCTAAGCTCATCGTTTGATAGAAGGTGGGAAGAACAGTAGTTTGACCGTGCTTTAAAAAGTGCTCTGTGCACGCCTCTGGATTATCGACGAAAAAGTTTTCCTCGCTACCGTGGTTGTGAATATCGATAAGGCCGGGAGCAGTATAAAGCCCGTTTGCATCGATAATCTCGGCGGTAGCTGGGATTTCGTATTCCGATTGTTTTGCAACAGCAACAATTTTATCCCTTTCAAACGCAACTATACCGTCAAAAAGTATACCGTCTGGTAGGATAACGTTAGTGTTAATTATAACTTTCATATTAGAAAACCTTTACTTTATTCTCTTTGTTGTCGTGACGGATATCGTCAAAGCTCCAACTTCTAAACGGAGCGGCAATAGCCTCTGAAACGTAACAAATACCCGGTTTTAATCTCATAATACTTGCCGGGCATTCCATCGAGATAGGACCGTAAAGTTGGAGGCGTGATGCCATACGTTGCCAAGTATCACCCGTCGGGTTGTTTAAAATGTTGTGAACTTCAAAACTTTCCCTTGCGTTAACGATATCGTAAGGTCCGATAGTCGCAGCCATGGGAGGAACTGCCCATACGTCACCCGATGCACCCATAGGTCCAAAGAGGGAGTTTTCGCAAATGGTTAATGGGTTTTGCGTTACTAAGCCCGATTTAATCTTAATGAATTCCTCTATGCTATCCGCAGCGAATTCTTTAGTTCTCGGGTCGATAAACGCGGTGTGACCGGGCCAGCCGGTAGCCGAATAAACAACGTCAGCCCCACCAACGTCTTGTATCATTTGAGAATATACGCCACGTGCCTTGTTATCGTTATTGAAAGTGTGCCAGTGAGAAACGTCAGGACGTAAATCTTCTCTTATTTTATAGTAGAAATGCTCCATAAAGGACGCGCCTAAACCCGCACCGTAAGTAAGGGGTGCAACGTTGCCGTCTTGGTCAGCCCACTCGTCCATAGCGAACGCGTGAACGTTTCTTAAATTGATATTGTTGCTGTTAACAAGTTCAGCAACAGCACCGTAAGCATCAGGCCATTGGTTGGGGCAAATCATAGTGAAAGGCTTGTTTTCCTTATCACTTTTTACCAAGCGATAGAACATATCAGCAACCATAAGTAAAGTGGGGTTCATAACTACCTTTACTTGATAGCCGTTTTCGTTAGTGTACTCCATATCCTCACGCTTAACGTTTCTTACTCTTTCGAGTTCTTCAAGCGGTAATTCGCTGTGAGGTAGCCAAGATGCCGGTTTAAACTTAAATTCATCGTAAAGTCCCATATGTATTATCTCCTCTATTTACATGTTTTTATTGTAATTGTCGAATTTTGCCACGTATTTAGTAGCGTTTTCTTCAATATAATCAACGGTTTTACCGTTAAATTCAAATTTTACAAACTTTCCTTTCTCGCCCTTGATTGCCACGGAATAAGCTCCAAAACAGCAACCGTCAGCCTGCTCGGAAAGATATAACTTTTCACCTAAAACGTCAGACAGTATTTGCATCCACACCGAGCTCCTCGTTGCACCGCCTGTAACTATCACGTTGCCGAGTTCAAAACCGCTACGCTTGTAGATGTTGATTATTTGCTTAACCTCAAACGCTACGCCTTCCATAGTAGCTTTGAAAATATCGCCCTTATCGTGCCTGTAATGAGCGTTCTTTATAGCAAAACTCAAAACGTTTTGACCGCGATATCCGCCGTTGCCGGAAACGAAGGGATAAACTAATAAGTTTTCATCAATCGGCTTTTCACTCGCAAGCTCGTCCATCTCCTTATACGGAAGACCAAAAAGATTTTTCTCCCATTCAAGCACCGTGCCAGAGCTTACCGCCGAGTTAAAGTAACCGTAATCTCCCGCCGGGTGACGACGGCATGCAAAGTTGCCCTTTATCCTGTCGTTATTCCTTGCAAATACTACCCAAGTAGTGCCGGTGGAAACAATAACGTCATTTTCCGAAAAATAGTTAGCGCCAAGGCTGGCAGCAAACTGATCGTGAAGACCAGCGTATACCGAAATATCGCCCTTTAAGCCGGTTTCTTGTAAAAACTGAGCGTTTGCAAAGCCTATAAACTCACCTGCTTGAACGATGCGTGGAAAGTTTTCTATCTTGAGCCCTGCAAGAGTTACAAGCCTTTCATCGTAATCGTTTAAATCGGTATCGTAAACTCCCATCATTGCGGCGCTCGTGTAATCGATAACGACCTCACCCGTCAATCTCATATAGATATAATCGGAGGTTGAAAGAACGTATTTTGCCTTGCTAAACGCATCGGGCATGTTATTCTTTACCCAAGCGTACTTTGCAACCATATTGCTTGCGCCCATGCGGTTGCCAGTTAATTGATAATACTTTTCCTTTAAAAGCTCAGCCTCTTTTTCGGCGCGCTTATCCATCCAAGTTATCGCGTTGGTAAGAGGAATAGGCTGACCGTTTTTATCAACGTCAACAAACAAAAAGCTACCGCCCTGTGCGGAGAAGGACATCGCCTTCACCTCACCCTTAAAGCCAGCTATCGCCTCTTTTACAGAGCATACAACGGCGTCATACCAGTCCTCAGCGTTTTGCTCGAAGAAATTTTCACACGGGGTAATTAAACCGTAGCCCTTATAGCCTTTGCCGATAACCTTTCCTGATTCGTCAAAGAGTATGGATTTAGTACCAGTAGTACCTAAATCAATGCCAAGATAATAATTCATAAATTCCTAATTAAAATTTAATGTTATATAAGTTTGCAGCGTTGTTACACATTATATCTTCTACGTCTTTTTTAGAAAGAGTTAAGTTTTCAGCACACTTTTTAAATCCGCGAACAATCTCGTAGGTAAAGTTAGTAATCGTAGCCTCGTCACTCTCTCTCATATGTTCCGCATCGGAAACGTCACCATAAAGCCCTCTCGGAACGACGTTAATATAATAACCGTCCTCACTAATTCTATACATGCGCATCTTTGCAATCGGCATGTCCGTACCGAACATTACCCTCTTAGTGCCAACCGCCTCAATACACTTTTCGGTAGCGAGAGGTAAAGTGTTGGCACAGAAATCAAACATCATATTCTTAGTGTGCTTTAACGTATCGAAAGCATTGCCGATATCTTCAGGCGCATAAGCTCTACCGATGTGCGCTACAACAAGCTTAACGTTCGGGTACTTTTGCTCAATTTCCATAAGGTCGCGAATATTATCGGGATCTTTAAGCCTATCGGGTTTGGAAATATGAAGTACTACCTTCCAGCCGTGCTTATCGGCAACTTTTAAGTGGTGATGGGGAAGAAAGTCAAAAATACCAGCGTTTGCACCTACAACACCTGCTTTGCAGTTGTTAAGATAGGGTTTTAAACCTTGGAAACCGCCTTTGATAACCTCTTCCTCTAAAAACTCCCCGCTCATATCGTAATGAGATAAGTAAAGCGCAGGATAATTGTACTCTTTAGATTTTTCGCTAATATACGCGTTGCTGGGTTCTAAATTAGCAGACGGCGAGCCGAAAATAAGAGGAACTACGTTTTGGTTGGGAAATAAATCTTTATAGGTTTGAATAAGGTCTTCCATCGAACAATCTTCCGCAACACGGCTTGGCCAGTAAATACGAGCGCCGGGCTTTTTCGGCTTTTTAAATTTCTCTAAATAAACGTGAGTGTGCGCGTCAACTATGTTTTTAGGTAAAAATTCGTTGAGCTCTTCTTGATAAACCTTTATGTCGTAGTCAGTAAGTTTAAATCCAAACATAATTTTCTCCTTAAATAATACTTATTTAATCGATTTTATCATACCTTAATTTGCATTGTCAATAAGTTTTAATAAAATTTTGAGCGTTTCAATCAATTTTAACAGTTTTTACGTTAATTCCACGCCCCTGCATTTCCCTTGCGATAGCTGTGGGAATTTTATCGTCTGTAATCACGGCAGTGATATCCAAACCGTTTGAAAAGCTTACTAAAGCGCTTGAACCAAATTTGTGAAAGTCCGTTATGATTATAGAACTATCCGACGAGGCTATCGCCGTTTCGCAAATCTTTGCACTTTCAAACTCGGTGGTCGTAAAGCCAAACTCTTGGGTGTAGCCGTCAGTTCCCAAAAAGCATTTGTCAAAATGACAGTCCTTTATACTCTTTTCAGTCATATAACCGCAAAAGTCTTTACGGTTAGGTCGATACGTTCCTCCGATGAGGTTAACAACGGCTAAATCATTTAAAATGTTAATTATCATGTAGGAATTTGTGAAAACCTTAATATCATTAAGGGTTTTTTGCCTGAGCGCGTCGGCAAGAGCCATACTGAATAAGCAAACGGTTGTGCCGGAATCTAAAAACAACACGTCCCCGTCCTTTACCAAGGACACGGCAAAGTTTGCTATCGCCTTTTTTTCTTTTACGTATAACTCCTTAGAAACGTCGTACCGATAAAAGTTGTACGAGCTTGCAGGTAGAGTTATCCTACCGTGCGAACGAACGCCTAAGCCCTTTTCCTCAAGGCGAGAAAACAAACGCCTCGCTGTTGCCTCGGATACCGAAAGCTTATCCATAGCCTCTTTTAAAGTAACCGTTCCGTTAAGCTGTAACTCTTTTAATATTACGTTTTCTTCAGCTAATGTTTTTTTCATGTTAAGCTCCTAATCAATTTACCCTTTAAGTTTAATATAAAACGCTCAAATTGTCAAGCAAAACGCTCAAATTTATTATAATTACGATAAAAGGTTGACAATTTTTTGATATGAAAGTATCATTAAATCAAACGTTAAACAAGGAGTTACTATCAAAAATGAAAAAAATAAGAACACCCTTTTTTGAAATAGGCACTAAAAACTACATTTACGGGGACGAAGTGTTGGCTCTTGCTAAACGCGCTGACGAGCTTGCTGAAAAGTACGACGTTGACGTACTCTTCACCACCCCCTATGCAGATATTAGAAGAGTTGCCGAAAACACTAAGAACTTAATTATCATCGCACCTTATATGGACACTATTTATCCTGGTCGCGGAATGGCGTGCGTTCTTCCTGAGAGTTTAAAAGCTGCAGGCGCACACGGCGTTGTTGTTAACCATTGTGAAAAGCCCATGAGCCTTCCTCAAATCAAGGATACCATAAAAAGAGCAAGAGAGCTTGACTTTATAGTTTTTGCTTGTGCAGACACTACTGCCGAGGCTCAAGCACTTGCACACTTAAAACCGGACATTATTAATCCTGAACCGAGCGAGCTTATCGGCGGTGGTGACGGTAAGGTTTCGGATATGAGTTTCGTAAAGGAGACCATTGACGCAATCAAGGCAATCGACCCCGATATTTACGTTGAACAAGCTGCAGGTATTACTAACGGAAAACAAGTTTACGACTTTATTATGGCAGGTTCAGAAGGTGCGGGCGCAGCGTCCGGTATCGTTAACGCTAAAGACCCGTTTGCCGTTATGGAAGAAATGATAAAGGCTACTCGCCAAGCGGCAGACGACCTTAAAAAGTAAAAGGAGAATTGATATGATTTTCAAAAATAAAATTCAAGTTGAATCAGACCACAAGGAAGTAACCTTCCACAACGTAACCGCAGCGGTTAAGGAAACGGTTAAAAATTCAGGTATTCAAAACGGTATCGTAGTAGTTTACTCGCATCACACTACTTGTTCGGTTATTACTCAGGAGTGCGCGTTCGATATGTCTATGACGGGCAGAGAAACTTTACAGCAAGATTTAGTTGACTCTATGGAAAAGATTTGCCCCAGCTACACGAGAGAGGGTATATACCTTCACCCCGGCCCCAAGGCACTCAAATTTGCAGAAGAGCACGGAGAGGACGCAAGAGGTTGCCACAACACCGAGGCTCACCTTATCTCCTCTATTATCGGCAGAAGCGTTACCGCTGTTATTGACGACGGCGTTATCGACCTTGGCGAATTTGGCTTTATCTACTTTATCGACTGGGACAAGACTCGCGGTAGAAAGAGAACCGTTCAAATCATGGTTATCGGCGAATAATTTTAAAGCAAACAAAAAACTCTCGCAAAATGCGAGAGTTTTTTATTTATAGCTTTGTCACAATTTATTCTTCAACAACGTATATCCACTCAATAATTTCTTTGTTTTCGCCGTAATGCCAAAAATCTCCATTATAAGCAGTTTGTTCAGCGTTGAGAGCGGGCTCAAGTTCGCTAAAATAATATACTGTGATTTCAGTTTCATATCCTATGGTTTCCCAAGCTGTTTCCGTTCCGCAAAAGTAGATTTTTTCAAGCTTAGCGCAACCGCCAAGGTTTCTATCACATATCCAGCTTATTGAACTTGGGATAACTATCGAAGTTAACTTTTCACAATTTATAATAGTAGAAGATGCAATGCCTTTGCAGTTTTCATTAAGAGTAATAGAGGTTGCTCCTTTCTTGCTATCCGCTATAACTTCTATAGCCCATAAATGATTATTAGCATCATTTCCTATGTATTTTACTCCGTTCGAAATGGTAAATGAAAGCGCAGCACACTCGTTGAATACGTTTGCTCCCATTTTGTTAACGGTATCTGGAATTTCTAAACCGCTCAACTTTGAACAACTGCTAAAAGCATAGTCTTTAATAGTTGTTAATTGATTAGGAAGTTCAAGAGATACAAGAGAAGAACATCCGTAGAAAGTTGCATTATCAATTACGGTTACTCCAGCAGGCACGTTAACGGAACTAAGCAAAGCGCAACCTGCAAATGCTGAATTACCTATCTTAGTTACGTTTGCAGGAAGTGATAATTCCGTGAGAGCACTACATTCATAGAACGCACCGCTACCGATAGAGGTAACGTTTGCAGGGATATTAACTGAATTAAGTTTACTACAGCCGTAGAATAACGAATCGGAAATTTCAGTTAAACCGTCAGGCAAGGTAATGCTTTCAATAGCACAATTTTTAAACGCATAGTACCCGATTTCAGTAACGCCAGCAGGCACGTTCACAGTAGACAACTTTTCACACTCGAAAAATACTTGATTGCCTATTTTAGTTACGCCCGTACCGATGTTTGCACTTGTTAATTTTTCGTTTTTGAAAAATGCAGAGTTTCCTATAGTTTCAACGCTATTCGGAATAGTTACACTTTCAAGATTTTTGCAAAGAGAAAATGCTGCGTGACCGATTATTTTACAATTTTCATCTATAGTAACACTCTCGATTTCAGTTGAAACAACACTTGCAAGATAAAAATAATCGTTATCTGAATTACCTAAATATTTAACTCCGTCTTTAACGTTGTATTCAAGGCTAAGCCCATCAAAAACGTCATCTCCGATAACGTTTAAAGAACTGCTCAATACTATTTTGGTTGCGCTCGCTCCAACGAAAGCACTATCACCTATTGCGGTAACCGTTTCAGGAACTACAATTTCACTAAGCGATTTACCATACTCAGTAAGCCCAGTAACAGTTGTTCCTTCTATTATAAATACGTCATTACCATTTGAATTACCGTCATCGTTATTACACCCTATCATGCCAAAAGCACACAAGGCAGTAAGCATTATAGACGTAAAAATTCCAAGCAATTTTTTCTTCATAATTATACTCCTTTATAATAGTCTTATTTAGACTAATTAAGTATAACAAAGATAAATAGTCTTGTCAAGACTTTTTATGCAAATAAAGTCTAAATAAGACTATACTAAGTTTATGAAGAATAAACTTTCACAAAGAATTAAAGAATTACGTATAGAAAACGGATATAACCAAAGCGAACTTGCTAATCTATGTAAAGTAAAGCAGTCGTGCGTAAGTAAGTGGGAACGAGGCGAAACGTTGCCTGACGTTGAGATGATAATAGTATTATCAGAGCTTTTTAGCGTTTCAACAGATTATTTAATAGGAATAAAAGATTTTTAATCAAAAAAACTCTCGCGTTTTGCGAGAGTTTTTTATTCTATTTTTTCTTGATAAATTAATTACTATATAAACTCAACGTTGTGCCTGAGCGTTACGAGTTTATATAGATAATCAAAGTCAATATCTGGGTTCCACATAAGTTCGCCTAAAATCGCTACGGGAAGATAGATAATTTCTTCAAACATACCGTCTTCAACAAGGTCGGTCATCCACATGTTGCCACCCGTTTTCTCGGCAAGCATTTTTATCATCTTTTGAGCGTATTTGCCGTTTGATACCCAGTAGGTTTGAGCCCAACGCCAAGCGTGAGATTTTCTCTCCACTCTATTGCGCTTAACCCTTTTACTGCTTACACCGATATTGAAAGGTCCGTCGTGATGCTTGAACGCCCTCCAGTCAAGGCAAGTTGCGCCCTTTAATACAACGCCAAAGTTTTCCTTATCTCCACGGAGAGTTGCAATCTTTTCAGCAAAAGCGTAAGTCTCATCAAAATCTTTAACCGCCATAGGAGAATATGCGAACGGGAATGCGCCACAATCTTCCCAAACGATTTGAATTTTGGGGTTTACGTTTTTCAAAATATCAAGCTTGTTTTTGCACGAGGTTGCGTGAAGACCAAACTGAATTTCAAGGTCAGGATACTTTTCGTAGAATTTTCCTGCAACGTGATTTACAAATTCGGTTGCCGTTTGTGCAATGTCTACCCCGTTTGCCTCTTCGGTAACGTACTCGGTAAAGGTTTGGAAATATATACCGTCCGCCGAGATATCTTTATAATCGCGTTCAAACTCTTCGATAATGCCGCCAACTTTATCGTAGATGGTGGATAAGTCCATAGGTTTATTAAAGTTGTAAAGCCAAGTATAACCCCAAACGAGTTTAACACCGCAGGAATGTGCATATTCGTAAATCTCTTTTGCGTTTAAGGGCACGAATTCGTTCCACATAATAAGTGTGTTCATCTTGAGTTTTACCATATTGTCGATATAACCCTTGTAATCGTAGATAACGTGACCCCAAGTCCAAAGACCGCGGTTTTTGATTACGGGTGCGGACTGGAGCTCAAAATCGCCCATAACGTCACCCTCTCTACCCAAGGTGTTACCTATCATAAAATCTTGCTCTATTAAATATCTATTGTAAAAATCAACGCAACCGTATAAAACGCCGGCATCGTCATAACCTTCGATAATTGCACCGTCTTTATCCGCTTTTATATAATACTCTTCGGGCTTTGTTAAAACTGCGGTTGAGTTTGTATTGATATATGCGTTGTTTTGCTTAGTTCCTATATACAAGGTGTAGAAATTTTCCGTGTTTACTTGCGCTCCACAAGGATAGCACGGAGCATACTCTAAATAGTAATCGAGAAGATATTCTGTTAAAACTTCAATAGCTTTTTTTTGAAGGGCGGTTTTTCTCTCGCCATAGATAATCATAGGGATTTTTACTGCCATAATTTTAGTCTCCTTAAGTTCGTATTTATTTTATAATAAATAACTGATAAATAATAGCCTTGTATTGACTTAAAAACTATCATTTATTGACTTTTTATCTCAATTTGTATTTTGACGGCAATACGCCAAAATTTTTCTTAAAATATTTAGAAAAACGAGTTGCGCTTTGAAAACCCACCTCAAAAGCAACGTTGGTAACGCTTTTACCCTCTTCCAAAAGCTTTCTAGAAACGGATATTCTATAAGTGTTAAGATAATCGGTAAAGTTGTTGCCAAAATTCTTTTTAAAGTTACGGCAAAAATAACTTTGATTAAATGACAACGCCGCTGAAATTTCTTTTGAGGTTATAGGCTCGTTATAATGCACCTTAACGTAATCTATAACCGAGGCGCAAAAATCGGCGTTTTTAGGCTTTAACCTATCTTTATCAACGAGCGAATTTTTAAAAAGGTATGCAAATATTAAGGTGATATACGACTTTATTTCCATTGCGGAAATTTCATTATCTAAATCACCGCCCTCATTATCTCTATCAACCTCGTTGTATATCTTTAAAAACAAATCTCTTAAATACTCGTTGTGAGGACTACTTGACGGAATATGGCGAACGACTGATGCAACCTCTAATTTTAGCTTTTCAGAAAGGTTACTGCTATTTAGCATAGAACAGTCAAAACAAATGCACTTACTCGCATTTTCAACTGATACATCTACGGAAAAAGAGTGAATTTCCATAGGGTTTATAAACATTAAATCCCCACCGCTCGTGCTAAACGCTTTATCGCCTATTTTAACTGTTTGTTTGCCACTTTCGAGATATAATATCTCGAACTCGCTGTGATTGTGAGGCTTAGTTCCCCAGTTTTTAGCACACGAAATTGCAAGCGGAACGTTTTTAAAACGCTTTCTAAACGAATCGTCAAACATTATGCAGTTACCTTAGTAAAATCTGATTTGGGGTGATTGCAAAGCGGGCAAAGGAAATCATCGGGAAGTTCCTCAACCTCCTCCTCGTAACCGCAAATATTGCAACGCCATACCGTTTTTGTAACTTTAGCTTGTGGCTTGGGCTTAATGTGTTTAAAGTAGTAGGAATACGTTGCGGACGCGTCCTCCGAAATATCGAATTCATCGGTTACGTCTGCAATGAAAAGCACGTGAGTGCCAAGGTCAACCGTCTGTTTAACCTTTGCCGAAATCACGGAATTTACACCCTTAGTTATATAATTTACGCCGTTTGATGCAACTTTGAAATCGGTAAAATTTTCAAACTTATCAACGTCACGCCCACTTTGAAAACCAAAGTGCTTAAACAAGTCAAAATTCGCCTTTTCGGAAATTATAGAAACGTTAAAAACACCGCTTTCCATAATCATACCGCACGTGTAGTTTTGCTTGTTTACCGCAAGCGTTATCGCGTTTGGCGAGGTGGTAACCTGCATTGCCGTATTAGTGATGCAACCGTTTTGGCGAGTTCCGTTTTTTGCCGTTACCACGAATAAACCGTAGCTCAAATTCTTCATTGCATTGCTCATAGTATAGTTCTCCTTAAAATTACTATAATTTTAACATATTTGTAGATAATGTCAATAGTAAAATACTTGACTTAAACGTAAATTCGTTATAAAATTTAATTACTGCCACCGGGTAGAAAATGCACTAAGCATTGTGTAGCGCCGTTAGGTCTTAGAAGGCGTTGCGTAATGCTTATTTTTTATGCTTATGAGTATTTTGAAAAGACTGTTTTTTTACTTTACAACGTTTGAAAAGCTTTTATGGCTATTTTCAGTTATCGCTATGATAACTACTTTTTTCATATTCAAAAATACCGATTACGTTACCCTTGTTTCCTGCTTGATAGGAATTTCCTCTTTAATTCTTTGCGCTAAAGGAAATCCCATTGGTATGGGGCTTATGATATTGTTTGCAAGCTTTTACGGAGTTACGAGCTTTATTTGTAAATACTACGGCGAGGTAATAACTTACGTTGGCATGACGATGCCGATGTCAATACTCTCATTAATTTCTTGGATTAAAAACAGGCACACTAAAACCGAGGTTAAGGTTAACACCCTTGATAGAAAAGACGTTATGCTCGTATCAATTTTTACCATTGTCGTAACGCTTGCGTTTTTCTTTATATTAAAGGCGCTTAACACGTCTAATTTGCCCGTTAGCACTATTTCGGTTACAACGAGCTTTGTTGCCGTATATTTTACCTATAAGCGCTCACCCTACTTTGCCCTTGCATACGCCGTTAACGATATCGTTTTAATCGTTCTTTGGATAATGCAATCTTTTATATCTATAACTTACGTTTCGGTTGCCGTATGCTTTACCGTATTTTTAGTAAACGATTTATATAGTTACTTCAACTGGCTGAAAATGCAAAAACGCCAAGCGGAAAAATAAATTTTGAATTTTAACGCAAAAAAAGTAGCGTTTTTAAAATATATATGCTAAAATAGAATTCGCCTCGGGGTGTAGCGCAGATGGTAGCGCGCGACGTTCGGGACGTTGAGGCCGCAGGTTCAAATCCTGTCACTCCGACCAAAAAAGCGGATAGTCATTTGACTGTCCGCTTTTTTGCTTGAAGATTTGAAACTTCGCTTAAACGCCTCGGTAAGTCGCGCGCTATATTTATAACAGGGCTCTCAAAATTGTTTTACTCGTAAAAGAATTTTGGGATAAGCGAGCAATCACTTTTTAACCAAGGCGCTACCCTCCAGGGTAACGGCTGGTATTTTAAGTGTATTGCGAGCGTGTTCGGGACGTTGAGGCTATTTACAAGGTTTTTCTTGCTCAATAAAAAACTCACATAAATTTCTTTTCATCTTTATTGAAATTTTAGCAAGAGATATTAAACCGAAATTTTTTCCCGCCAACATATTGTTCAAAGTTGATATTGACAATTTACAATCTTTACAAAATTTAGTCTTTGATATTTTCTCTTTTTTTAAATAGTTAATAACCAAATCACTGTTAAATTCAATACTCATAATTCACCTCTTTTAATTGTAATTCAGTACAGCTGAATATATTTTAATATTACTTCAGTCACACTGAATTGTCAAGCAAAGTGGACATAATTTTGCTAAACTGAATTTAAGGTGAGATTATGAAATTTTCTGAGAGATTAATTGAAGTTTTAAAAACAAGCAAATATTCACAAAAAGAACTTGCTAATATGCTTAAAATATCCGAAAGTAATATATCAAATTGGAAGAGCGGAAAGAACCTTCCAAGCGTTGACGTTTTATATAATTTGTGCGTGATTTTAGAAGAGAGTGCTGATTATATACTCGGATTAACCGATTGATTTTTCTACTAATAAAAACAAGGTGCATTTTACTGCACCTTGTTTTTTTAATTCGATTTTTATAGGCAACGCGTAACAACGTTTAATATAATTAAAGACTTCAAACACACAAAAGACAATTGATTTGACTAAAACTTGTGTTTCAAAGTGTTTCAAGGTTTTTATATTGAACGCTTGGCGCTAAAAAGCCTAACTTCTTTGAGCAAAATATTCGATTGCCTCTTTATATCCGTCAAAGCCCTTGCCTGCAATTTGCTTTTCGGCAAACATTGAAACGTAGCTTAACTTTCTAAATTCTTCACGAGAATTTATGTCAGTTAAATGCACCTCTACGGTTAAAAGCCCAACAGCCTTTAAAGCATCGAGTATAGCAACGCTCGTGTGCGTGTATGCCCCTGCGTTTATTATTATGCCGTCAAAACGATTTCTTGCTTTTTGAATATACGTTACAAGTGCTCCCTCGCTGTTTGATTGCTTAACCGATACATTAACGTAATTTTCCTTAGCAACCTTTTTGATATAGGAAACAAGCGCCTTATAGCCTTGTTTTCCGTAAAGCTCAGGCTCGCGAATACCAAGCATATTAAGGTTTGGACCATTCAAAACAAGTAGTTTCATATTGCTTTATAATCTCCTTTACTGCAACAGTTATATCACCGTTATTTTCAACCGTTATATCGGCGGTTTCGTAAAAACTTTTTCTTTCATTATACAGCGTTTCAACGCCCTTTGCAACCGAAAGCGGTCTACCATCGGTTACTAATGAACAAAGTTCCCTCTTTACGTAAACGCTCACCGAGTTGTTTTTAATGATGCTACGGTTTTCTTCTTTTATAACCGCACCACCGCCAAGAGATATTACAGCTCTAGATTTTATAACGGTTTGTTTTAAAACCTTGGTTTCAATATCGCGGAAAACTTTTTCACCCTCGCTATTAATTATCTCAGACGGGGTTTTGCCGGTTGACTTATATATTTCTTCATCGAGGTCGAAAAACTCGCGGTTTAATTCCTTTGCTACGAGCTTGCCGAGCGTTGATTTTCCACAAGACGGCATTCCCCACAAGCAAACATTTAATTTATCCTTAGAAATTTTTGCTATAACCTCTTCGGTAAGCTTATTGTCGTGAGTTTTATCAAGCCATAAATCCTCCGCGCAAAGCGCTTGCTCCACGAGCATAGGAAGACCGTTTGAATTAACTATTTTTAACTCCTCCGCCTGCTTTATAAGCTCGGTTTTTTGAGGATTGTAAATAAGGTCGATAACCGCCTCGAGATTTTTAAACTTTGATAAATCTATCGGGCTTTCGCTAACGTTTGGATACATTCCCACGGGCGTTGCGTTGAAAATTACTTGAACGCCCGTTTTTTCGTAACAATTTTGATAGTTTACAGGAGAAGTTCTTCCAACTATAATAATTTCCCTTGCCCCCGATTTTTCGCACACGTATCTTACGGCGTTTGACGCGCCTCCCGTACCAAGCACCATAACGGTTTTACCGCTTAAAGAAATACCTTTTCTTAAAAGGGTGTAATTAAGCCCCAAAACGTCGGTATTATATCCGTAGCGCTTGCCGTTTTTTATAACTACGGTGTTAACTGCGCCTATAGAACGGGCGTCATCACTTATCTCGTCTAAAAAATTCATTATCACTTTTTTATACGGGATAGTAACGTTATACCCACAGTATTCGTTAGAATACGCAAAATCTCCTATCATACACGGAGAAACTTCTTTAAGCGAATAGTTAAGACCTAAGTATTCGTGAATTTCCTTGGAGTAGCTATGCGAAAGCTTTTCTCCTAACAAACAGTATTTCATAAACTCTCTTTATAAGTTCCAAGTAGAACGAATTTATCCGAGCCGTTATCGAGCTCTGCAATGAGGTTTCTAACCTGAGGATCTAAAATATCACCCTCGAAATCAAAGTAGAACATAAATTCGAAATCGCTACCCTCAATCGGGCGAGATTCAATCTTTGTAAGGTTTAAACCAAACGCATAGAAACGGCTTACGATTTTGTTAAGCGAGCCAGGGGTGTGAGCCAAGCTCGTCATAATACTAATCTTGTCAGCACCCTTGTAAATTCTCATATTCTTGGTTATGCAGATAAAGCGAGTATAGTTCTTTTCGCTATCTTGAACTCTCGGTTCAACGATTTTAAGCCCGTATGCAGTAGCGCATTCTTTAGAACATAAAACGGCAATCGTTTTATCGTCACCTTCCGAAACGGCTTTTGCACCAACGGCGGTATTTTCAACGCTTTCCGCCTTAACGCCTAATTTTTTAAGGTATTCATGGCATTGTGAAAGGGCTTGCGGATGAGATATAACGGTTTTTATATCCTTGAGCTCCGCACCGTTTTTAACTGCTAAGCAATGGTCGATTTGCAAACGAACGCTCTTTACGATATGGAAATCATACTTTCTCATAAGGTCGTAAACCTCGGAAACCGAGCCCGCGGTACTGTTTTCAATAGGCAATACGCCGTACTCGCAAAGACCTTTTTCTACTGCGTTGAATACGCCCTCGAAAGTTTTAAAATAGGTGATATCGGATATGGGGAAAATCTTTTCTGCAGCTTTTCCGCTGTTTGCGCCGTACACGCCTTGGCATGCAACAGTTCCGTCAACGGGAAAATCAACGAGCGGATTTGCTATGATTTTATCAATCTCTTCCTTTACGGGAGAGGAGCTGTCTGTAAATTTGCTTTGATATGCTTTGCTCGAATAGAAAATAGCGTCGTAAAGTTCTTTTACGTAAAGCCTGATTTCCTCAGGGCATTTTTGAGAAAGCCTGTAAACGATTTCCTTTTCCCTCTTTCCGTCGTGAACGGCTTTTTCGGTTTGAGATTTTATTATTCCAACCTCTTTTGAAAGAGCCATTCTCTCTTTGTAAAGTTCGATAATTTGGTCGTCAATCTTGTCAATACTGTTTCTTATCTCTAATAAATCTTTCATTTTATCACCTATAATTACTTAGCAATTTCGTCAACAAGTGCAATTGCAACTGCACTTTCTATACAGGGAACTCCCCTTACGGCAACGCACGAATCGTGCCTGCCTTTTATTTTGATTTTAACGTTTTCTTTTGATATTAGGTCAATAGTATTTTGCTCTATCGATATAGACGGGGTCGGCTTGAACGCTACCCTCATCGTGAGGTTAAAGCCGTTTGATATTCCCCCGTTAATTCCGCCGTTGTTGTTGGAACGCAATTTCACGATATCTCCATCGTAATAAAGCTCGTCGTTTGCGTTAGAGCCAAGCTGGCTTGCCATATCAAAGCCCGAGCCAAACTCAACGCCCTTAACTGCTGGGATTGAGAATATTAAGCTTGAAAGCTTGCCCTCTAAACCTTCGAATAAGTTATCACCTACGCCTGACGGCAAACCGTAAACTACAACCTCGGCTACCGCACCAACGCTATCACCGTTTGAACGAGCAATTTCAATCTCCTTTAGCATTTCAGCTTGATTTGAAAGTGACGGGAAAGCCTCTGTAGCGCTTAAAACCTCATTATAAGTCGGTTCTCCCTCTTTATACGAGCGCCCGTTTACCTTTCCTACGGATTGAAGATAGCAGGCTATTTTTATGCCTTTTTTCTCTAAATACTGCTTGCAAATTCCGCCGAGAACAGCATAAACTGCCGTGAGCCTTGCGGAAAATCTGCCACCGCCGGAAAAATCTAAAGCACCGTCCTTTAAATGCCACGCGTAGTCGGCGTGAGAGGGGCGAGGCTTAGCGTAAAGCTCGTTATAATCTCCACTTTTTACGTTGTTGTTTTTTATAACTACGGAAAAATCACCGTCTATCTCATTTCCGCTAACGCCCTCGAAAAGTGGTAAATCATCTTCCTTTCTAGGAGTTGAGAAAGCCGATGCCGACGCTTTGCGCCTTGCTAAAAATTTTAGCAATTCATCGCTATCAAACTTAAACGCCGGAAAGCCTTTAACCGCCATTTTAATCTCGGGGGCGTGAGACTCACCGAGTATTTCAATATTTAATTTTTTACCCGTGAATTTCGACATCTATTTCTCCCCCTATCGCCCTAAAGTCTTTTACAAACTCTGGATAGGACTTTCTATAATATTCAGCGCCCGTAATCGCACTTTCGCCATCAGCGCTACCTGCAAGCACTGCACTCGACATAACCGTACGGTGATCCTTGCCTCCGCTCAGCGTTGCGCCTTTGGGTTTTCCACCGTAAATCGTAATTTTTTCTCCGTTATACTCAGCCTTTATCGAGCAAGCACCGAGCATATCGATTATTGCTTGTATTCTATCGCTCTCTTTAATCTTTAGGCGCTCCACACCGTAAATTTCAGTTGTACCGCATGCATATGCGCCGAGAACGGAAACTATTTGGCATAGGTCTGGAACGTTATCCATATCAAGAGTAACACCGCTAAGCGTTGATTTTTTAACGGTTACACTATCTCCGTTTTGTGTAACGCTCGCGCCAAAACTATCAAGTATTTTTAAAATCTCAATATCGCCTTGAACGGAATTTAGGTTAAGCCCTTTTACCGTCACGTCACCGCCAACCGCACCTGCAACGAGGGGGAAAGCAACGCCCGACCAGTCACCCTCTACTGTAAATTCAGTTTTATTAGGGTTGTAACCGCCGATTATTTTGTATCCGCGCTGAGTTTTTAAAACCTCTACGCCAAAGTCTTTTAAAACGGAAATCGTTATATTTACGTAAGGCTCGGAAACGAGTGTTCCATTTACTATAATTTCACTCTCTCCCTCAAGCGCTGAAAGAGCAAGCATTAACCCGGTAACGTACTGCGAACTAATACTGCCGTCGACTAAATATTCGCCTTTACTAAGCTTTCCTGAAACGGTATACCCATCAATCAAAGCGTCGTGCAAATTTAAACAATCAACGAGTTCTTTGATAGGCCTTTGCAAAAGCTTACCCCTGCCCGTAAACTCGGCTTTAACGCCTAATGCGGATACTACGGGGAGTAAAAACCTAAGCGAAGAACCACTCTCATTACAGTCGATAATCACCTTATTGCTTGGTAATTCGCCTTTTTTAACTATAACGCCGTCCTCTATTTTAGTAACGGTTGCGCCAAGCGTTTTGAGTGCATTCAAAGTTACGATTGCATCGTCAGACTCGCCTATATTTTTAACCGTTATCTCTTTTCCTGAAAGGTATGCGCAAATTAAAATTCTATGCGCGAACGATTTTGACGGAGGGGCTTGTATCTCACCATTATATTCCGTTGGCTTTATCTTGAATATTTCCATTTTAAAAACACTCCGAAAGCTTAGCTATATCAATCTTTTTGATAACACCCTCGCCAAAACCTTTGGTAAATACGAAATTTACGGTATTGCCGTCAGCTTTTTTATCCGATTTTACAACGTTTATAATTTGACTGATGTTAAACTCTTTTTCAAGTGAAACGCCAGCGCCGTTTAAAAAGTTTAATGACGTTTCCTTTTGCTCAGCCGAGATAAAGCCAAGTTTTTCAGAAAGTTCAATAGCGTATGCCATTCCCTTTAGTACGCATTCGCCGTGAGATACTTTATAATCGTAAAGCTTTTCAATCGCGTGCCCGATAGTGTGCCCAAAATTAAGGAGCATTCTATCTCCGCTTTCCCTCTCGTCACGCTCGACGATATCTCGCTTTATCTCAAGTGACTTTACAATTAAATCTTCATAATTGATATTTTGCAAATCACTTGGAGTAATTCTACTATCTATGAACGCGTATTTCATTATCTCGCCAAGCCCGCTTTTAACCTCGCGCTCAGGGAGCGTGTTTAAAAAATCTAAATTGATATAAACGGTGTCCGGCTGGAAAAAAGTACCGAGCAAGTTCTTACCGCTATCTAAGTCAATGCCCGTTTTCCCTCCAACAGAACTATCTACCATTGATAATAATGTTGTTGGAATTGCTATATACGATACGCCTCTCATATACGTTGATGCGACGAACGCGGACATATCGCCCACAACTCCACCGCCAAGACCTATCACGGTTGACTTCCTCGATAACCCCGCCTTTGCTAAAGCGTTTACGAGGCTTATATAATTTTCAGCGTTTTTGTTCTCCTCCCCAGCAGGGATAACGAACTTGCAAACGGTTTTGCCTGTAAGCAAGCTCTCAAGCTGAGCGTAATACAACGGCTCAACGTTAGTATCCGTTATAACTGCAACAACGTTACCCTTTATCAAAGGGAGAACTTGTGCTTTGAAATTTTCAAACGCCCTATCTACCGTAATGGTGTAATTTTTAGAGGCTTTTACGTTAATTTGTTTCATTTTTTTCTCGCATCAATCAATAATTTTCTTTCGTTACCTTCGCTCAAAAGCTTTTTAAGTTCCGCCTTATCGCCTGATTTTAGCGCTTCGCTGTACTTTACGAGATTGCCTATAAGTTCATCGAGCTCTAATGATAAGTTATCCTTATTCATCATCATAAGTTCAGCCCACATTTCAGGGTTAAGCCTTGCAACTCTCGTTAAATCTTTATAACTTCCTGCCGAATAGCCAAAGTGCTCGCTCGCAATCTCGTTCTTTATAAACGCGTTTGAAACGATATGGCAAAGCTGAGAGGTGAACGCTATCGCTCTATCGTGATATTCCGGAGACGTTATAACGACCTCTGCAAAACCTAACGAGAGGTAGAAGTTTTTAACCTGTTCTAACACGAAAATATCGGCGTTTACGTTAGTGAGTATCATGGACGCTTTGTCAAACAAAGTAGACACCGACCTATCTATGCCCGAGAACTCTCTACCTGCCATAGGGTGACCACCTATAAATATAAGGTGTGGATATTTTTTGGAAAGCTCGCGCATATCCTGCATAGTTTGGCGTTTAATACCGCAAAAATCGGTAACGATTGCACCACTCTTTAAAAGGGGTAAAAATCTTTCGATAGAAGATAGGAATGCACTTGGATATAAAGATACGATAAGCATATCTATATCCTTTGCCGTTTCCTCGTTGAGTTCGCCGTTTATTGCGCCGAGCATATCGGCTTTGAGCATGGTGGTTTCGCTAATATCATAGCCGTAAACCTCGTGCCCACCGAGTTTTTTTAAAGTTTTGCCAAGGCTACCGCCCATAAGACCTAAGCCTATAATACCTATTTTCATAAATCTCTCTTCTTGTTAACAATGGGGAGCATAACGTCAATGCTCTTTACAATATCGTCAAACTGCTCGGGAACGATAGATTGAGCACCGTCACAAAGCGCGTTTTTGGGGTCGTTGTGAACCTCTATCATTAAGCCGTGCGCACCTGCGCCAACGCTCGCGAGCGACAAAGGTTTTACAAGCCTTGAAAGCCCCGATGCGTGCGATGGGTCAACTACCACCGGCAAGTGAGTGAGTTCTTTTAAAAGGGGAATTGCAGATAAGTCAAGAGTGTTTCTGGTGTACGGCTCGAAAGTTCTTATACCGCGTTCGCAAAGAATAATATCCTTTCCGCCCTCACTCATAATGTACTCTGCACTCATAAGCCATTCTTGAATAGTGTTTGCAAGACCTCTCTTTAATAAAACGGGTTTTTTGGTTTTACCAACCTCTTTTAAAAGCTCGAAGTTTTGCATATCGCGCGCGCCGATTTGAATAATATCAACGTCTTTGAAAAGGTCAATGTGGCTTGCGCTCATAATCTCGGTTACGATAGGCATACCAGTTTCCGCCTTTGCTTTAAGCAAAAGGTCGAGCCCAGCCTCTCTTAAACCTTGGAAAGCGTAAGGCGAGGTTCTCGGCTTGTACGCACCACCGCGAAGTATCGTTGCGCCTGCCTTTTTTACCGCCCAAGCAACTTCTACGATTTGTTTTTCAGTTTCTACCGAGCAAGGACCTGCTATAATTTGGAAGTTATCTCCACCAAACTTATGCCCTGCAATATCTACGATAGTGTCTTCCGGGTGGAACTTTCTATTAGCGCACTTAAACGGCTCTTGAATACGCTTAACGTTTTCAACGATATCAAGTGAACGAACGAGGTCAATATCGATTTTACTCGTATCGCCTACAAGACCTAAAACGGTTGAATGTTGACCGTTACTAATATCAACCTCTAAGCCTTGACCTTTAATCCATTTAATAAGGTTACTAAGTTGTTTTTCTTCATGCTGTTGTTTAACAATAATAATCATAAAATCACCTATAAAAAAATGACCGAACGCATAGCTCGGTCATTTAAAAATACTGAAAAAAGCTTTTAGAGTACGCAAAAATAACCGATATTAAAAATCTGGTTTGAAAAAGTAGTATGCAAAATAAAAGCTAAACACGTTCTTTTTCACGCTTTTGCGCTCCTTTGAATTTCTATACTAAAAATATACGCTTATTTTTTTTTAATGTCAAGGTATTTTGCAAGATTTTACATATTTTTTTTGACTAATTATTCACTCCGTGTTATAATTATAACACTATGATAAACGAAAAAATGTATGCGCTTGGTTCTACTCGCTCAAAAATAAGAGAACTATTTGAATACGGTAAACAACTTTCTCAAAAAATAGGTGCTGAAAACGTGTTTGACTACACGCTTGGCAACCCCAGCGTTCCCTGCCCGAGTGACGTGACCGAGGTTATAATAAACGAGGTTAAAAACCCATCTATCCACGGCTACACCTCCGCTCAAGGCACTAACGAGGTTAGGCGCGCCATTAGCGATTATAACTTTAACCGCTACGGCTTTAGGCTTGACCCCAACCTTACTTATATGACTTGCGGTGCTGCTGCAGGGCTTGCAATAACGCTTAGAGCGCTAATTTCAACTCCAAATGATAAAGTGCTCACGTTTGCACCTTTCTTCCCTGAATATAAGGTATTTGCGGAAAATGCTGGCGGTACGCTTATTTACTCTAAGTGTAACGACGTTTTCGACATTGACTTTGTAGAGCTTGAAAAAACTATGTGTAGTGACGTTCAAGCGGTGATTATAAACAGCCCCAACAACCCCTCCGGAACGGTTTACGGCGAAGATACAATCGTGCGTCTTTCCAAATTTTTAAGCGACAAGGAAAAGGAATACGGGCACGCAATATATCTTATAACCGACGAGCCGTATAGAGAAATATTATTTGACGGTGCAGTTTGCCCGTTTATCCCCAAGTATTACGATAACACGGTGGTTTGCTATTCGTATAGCAAAGCTTTATCCGTACCCGGCGAGAGAATAGGCTACGTTTCAGTATCGCCAAACGCTGAAAACGCACAAAAACTCTACCTTGCAATCGCTGGTGCAGGCAGGAGTTTGGGCTACGTTTGTGCCCCCTCACTCTTCCAAAAGGTAGTTGAGCTTTGCGTTGACAAGGTGAGCGACAGTTCAGTTTACAAAGATAATCGTGACGTTTTGGTTTCTAATCTCGAAAGGCTCGGCTTTAAATGCGTAAACCCCAAAGGCGCGTTCTACGTATTTATGAAATCACCCGTTGAAAGCGCCGAGGAGTTTTCTGACGTTGCTAAGACTTTTGGCGTATTAGTAGTTCCGTCCGATTCGTTTGGCGTTAAAGGCTACGTTCGTTTAGCAACCTGCGTTAGCCCTGACCTTATCAAACGCTCTCTCCCCGCTTTAGAAAAGCTTGCAAAGCACTATAATTTGATTTAATCTTCATAAATTTTAAACCCCTTGCATAGCAAGGGGTTTTTTTGTTTATATTACACAATTTAAGCCGTTAGTTGCAAGCAAGACAAGGCTCGCGAAACTCTAAGCTTGATAGAATTATTTAAGACGTTAGAAACAAGCACAAGAAGGCTCGACGACAATCTCGTTGGGCGCAATAGACCTTTTTGGTCATTGCAGTCACGAGTTGACGGCAGTTAACGCACTTGTGCGCCGTTTATAACGGATTAAATTTCGTTGTCTAAATTCCAACTACGGAACAAATGCTTAATAACGTCTAAGTGAGCCTCACAATCTAAGAAGTGTGCTTTTACTTGCTCGCCTTGTTCTTCGTTCTTAAAGTCTATGGCGTATTCTGGGCTGAGCATATAGCGATACATACCCTCGTTGTCTTTTACAAATTTATCCCAGCCTTTAAGCCATTCGCCGTTCTTAAGCTCTTCGTTGCGAGCGTAAAATCCGTCCATTATCTCTTTTTCGAGGTCACCGGTTGCCAAGTCCATACCGTCCGCCTTTTGATAGATGGGATAGAAATTAAGCTTAACGTCAGGACCAACGATTTCAACGCCTACCATTAAACTCGTTTTCCACGTTTCGAGCTTGGTATCGTGAACGAAATTGAGGTTGCCTTGACCGTAAACGATATGACCGCCCTCAAACTCTTCGTAACAACCTATGCAATGGCTGTGCTGAGTGAGTACTACCGACGCGCCTGAGCGTACCATTTCCCTCATATGCTCCATAAGTCTTGGCGATGGATAACGGCAATGCTCTTTACCACCGTGATAAACTACTATAACGTGGTCGGCATTTTCTTTTGCCGTCTTTATATCACGCATAGTTTCAAAGGGAACGTAAGGGTTTGTACCCATTCTATTTGGAAGGGCGTAGGAATACTCGTGTTCGCATACGTTAACGATAGCAACTTTTATGGAATTATCTTCTACGTAATAAATTTTTCTTGAATCGGTATCGTTTTCACCAACGCCGGTATACGGAAGACCTACTCTATCGAGGTTTTCCATCGTATCAACAAAACCTTTGATGCCAAAGTCAAAAACGTGGTTGTTTGCAAGCATAACGTCAGTTACGCCGAAATCTTTAATGGAGTCAGCGCAAAGGGGGTCTGCTTTTAAAGCCGGACCAAATTTCTTAATGCTTTTATCGTGCTTGGTCAAAGCGCACTCGAGGTTAACTACAAAACGGTCGTATTTTTTTACTACGCTTTGAATATCACCCCAAGCGGTTTTATGGTCTTTATTTACTATTGATTGCTCGGTAAATTTGGTAGGAACTAAATCTGCTCCAAATAAAAGTTTCATAGTTATACCTCCCAGCCGAGTTTTTCGGCCTCTTCTTTAATAGTTTTCCAACCGTAAATCTTATCCCAGTGATGAGGTTGGTCGGTATGAATTAAACGGCACTTGCCTTCCGCTCCTGCCTTTTTATATATCTTTTCTACGGTTGCGAAAGATTTTTCAACGCCTTTTAACGGGAAGAGAGAGTCTCTATCGCCTGTTACGAACGCAACGGGCTTTGGCGCCATTAAGCACGCTAAATCTTCCATTTCAAAATATCTAAGCGCGCCGGGAATAATATTGCAAGCGCAGTGATACATAGCCATAATTGACGTTTCATACGAGCAAAAAGCGTAGCCTGGAACAGCAAATTTAATTCTATCATCGTAAAGCCCCGCGTAAAAACTCATAGTGCCACCGCCAGACTCGCCTGTGATACAAATTTTGTCAGTATCAACGACGTCTTTGAAAGTATCGAGCGCGTCAATTGCTTTTGAAACGTCCCACATTCTTTCAGCGAGTACAGTTCTACCAAGTTCAAACGCGGTAAAGGCTTGGAAGGCACACATTCTAAGGTGACAAGCGTCATGCACCTTGGTTGCCCTTTCACCCATAGCGCGTTGCTCGATAACGAGCGCGGAAAAACCGTTTTTTACTGCCTGAACGGCAAAATCTAAATCTTTATAATTCTCGTCGCCCTCAAACTTATTTATGCCGAGTGAAACGTGAGCGCCCGTGGTGTGACCTTGTAGCGTTATAACGACGGGGCGCTTTTTATCGCCGTTTGGAACGAGTAAATAGCAAGGAACAAACGAGCCAACTTCGCTTTCAAACACGAAACGGATACGCTTGTAACCATCACATTCAATCTCTTCTTCGATAACGGGATTTAACGGGCAAGCGTTAGCAATAACCGAATCTATGCCGATAAGCTCGTAAAACTTATCCTTAACTTGATTTTTCCAAGTATTGTAGTCGACAGTGTCGTTAAAAGCAAGCTTTTTTTCTTGGTTTTTAAGTAGCGTTTTATAACTTAAATCGCCGTTTATTTCTTTCATAATTTCCATCCAAGTTTGTCAATCTCTTCTTTTACGGTATCCCAAATAATATCTTTGCACCACCAGTGACCCATCTCGGTAGTTACTAAACGGCAGTTATCTTTAACTCCCTCTTTTCCGTATACGGCTTTAACGGTTTCGTATGATTTTTGAACGCCGTCAAGCGGGAAGAGATAGTCTTTTCCTCCCGTCACTATCGCCAAAGGTCTTGGTGCGATAAGACAGGATAAATCTTCCATTTCAAAGTACTTAAGTATACCGGGAATAAAGTTACACGGGCAATGGTATACGTTCATAATAGACGTTTCATACGAGCAAAAAGCACAGCTGGGAACGGAGAGTTTAATTCTCTCGTCTAAACACGTTGCGTAAAAACTCATAGTGCCACCACCGGAATTTCCGGTAATTAAAATCTTATCAAGGTCGCAGTACTTGTCAAAATAAGAAAGTGCGTCAATCGCTTTAGATACGTCCCACATTCTTTCGCCGATAATAGTTCTGCCAAGTTCTAAAGCCATCATTGATAAGAAAGCGCACATTCTTATAGGATCAGGGTCGTGAACTTTAGTCTTCCTCTCGCCCATAGCGCGCTGTTCGATAGCGAGGGCAACAAAGCCCTGCTTTACCGCCTGAACGGCAAAATCACCGCGCGTGATATACGCCTCGTCACCGGGGTATTTTGCAACGCCGATTGAGTTATGAAAACCCGTTGCGTGACCTTGTAAGGTTATCGCTACAGGGCGCTTTTTAACCTCACCGCTCGGAACTAGTAAATAACAGGGAACGGTTGCGCCGACCTCACTATCAAAGGTAAAGCGAATGCGCTTATATCCGTCACATTCAACCTCTTCTTCAACAGATACGACGATAGGGCAAGCGTTTTCCTTTATGGAATTAATTCCAACGAGTTCAAAGAATTTATCTTTAACTTGAGCCTTCCAAGTAGCATAGTCACAATCCTTGTTAAAAGCAAGCGTGTGTTTTAAGTTTTTCGTTAGCGTTTGGTGGCATAAATCGCCGTTAATTTCAATCATTTTTATTCTCCGAATAAAGTTATTTTTAACTTTATCTAAGTTTAACAAAATAAAATACCCGTGTCAATACTTTATCAAAAATTAACACGGGTTTTTAGTTGTGAATTATTTTTATCGCGCTATGAATTTAAAAGAGATATAAACTCCTCGTTAGTAATTCCGCTGATATAAGAGGAAACGTCAACTTTAGAAAACGTTGTTTTTAAATTTGAAAGGCTTGTGTTTTCAATAAGTTGCTCAAGCTCTGAAACGGAATTTATCTCGAAAAAATCTCCGCTTATTTTAACGGCTTTTACAACGTCGTTTTTAAGGCTTAAACTAACCTCAACTAAACCGAACGGAAAGCGACGTTTTTTTACGATAGAATAGTCAGACAGCATTGAATTTTCTGGATATAACCACCCTATTGACTTGTTTCTATTATAAAGTGCATCTATCTCGGCACAACTTTCAACCTCGAAAATTTCAGCTTTATACTCGTTTAAAATAAAGGCGGAAAGATACGCAATAAAATCGTCAACCGACAAGGATATATAGTCGCTTAAATTTTGAACTCGAGCCCTTACCGATTTAACCGCTTTCGATATTAGTTTTTCGTCGCTTACTTTAAGCACCTTTTCAAGTGCGGATAAGTCGCTTGAAAAAAGCAAAGTGCCGTGATGGAGCACTCTATCTTGAACTCTATGCTGAGCGTTGCCTGAAACCTTTTTGCCGTTAGCTAAAACAAGGTCGTTCCTGCCGGATAACGTGACATTTACGCCTAAATTTTCAAGTGCTTTGATAACGGGCTTAGAAAAATATTCAAAATCTATGCCTTTAGTTTTAGCGTTTGGAAGGATAAAAGAGTAATTGATATTCCCCTCGTCGTGATAAACAGCTCCTCCGCCCGTTATTCGCCTTGCAAGCTTAATTTCGTTTTTATCAAGAACTTCCCTGTCAATCTCAGCATAGGCGTTTTGATTTTTACCTATAACTACGGTTTTGGAATTTTGCCACAGCAAAAAAACCTCTTCTTCACAGGTGTTAAAAAGATATTCTTCTACCGCTAAATTGTAATGCGGGTCGATTGTATCAAGCAGGCAAAATTTCATAATTTTAATAAACGGGAGCGTGAGAACGCTCCCGTAATCATTTAATTAAAGACCCTTTTTAGATCTATCAATCTTTTCAATATCGGTAAAGTTCGTAGTGGGAACGTGACCGGGAAGTGGCATAATCTTTTCGTGAAGAGCATCGATAATCCAGTCAGGCTGGGGGAAGAAACTCTTTTCAAGCTCGAACGCAGGAGTAATCCAGTTTCTCGAACCAACGACAACTGCAGGACCATCAAGATAGTCAAAGCACATTTCGGTGATGTTGGACGCCATATCTCTCATTACCGAACCTCTCTCACAAGCGTCGCCTACAAAGATAACCTTACCAGTCTTCTTAACAGACTCGATAACCTTTTCGTAGTTGAAAGGAACGATAGAACGAGTGTCGATAACCTCAGCGGAAACACCGTATTTTTCTTCCAAAATCTTAGCAGCCTCGAGAGCCCTATAAAGTACAGCGCCGATAGTTACTATAGTAACGTCCTTACCTGCTCTCTTGATATCGGGTTCGCCGAACGGAATTTCATAGTGACCTTCGGGTACGCCACCGGGGAGGAAGTCCTCGCCGATACCGTAAATTCTCTGAGATTCAAAGAATACAACGGGGTCAGTTCCCTCTAATGCCGAGGTCATTAAACCCTTAGCGTCAGACGGAGTTGACGGGAATACAACTTTAAGACCGGGGATATGAGCACAAAGTGCAGTCCAGTCCTGAGAGTGCTGAGCACCATATTTAGAACCTACGGAAACTCTTAAGATGATAGGCATTTTTAAGATGCCTGCACTCATTGCTTGCCACTTAGCCATTTGGTTAAAGATTTCGTCACCTGCACAGCCGATAAAGTCAGCGTACATAAGCTCAACGATTGCTCTACCACCGCACATAGCGTAACCTACTGCCGAGCCAACGATTGCCGATTCGGAAATGGGAGAGTTAAAGAATCTATGATAGGGAACAGCCTCAGTCATCTTCTTGTAAACGCCGAACGCACCACCCCAGTCACGATTATCTTCACCGTAAGCAATAAGCGTGGGATCTTCATAGAACTTATCAATGATAGGCTCGAACAAACCGTCGCAAATGTTATACATCTTCATCTTGGAAACGGGCTTGCCGTTAGCATCCTTAGAGGTTCTAACTTTACCCTTGATTTCCTTAACGCGCGGGCACTCTTCCTTAGGCATAAGCATATCAGGCTCACGAGAGGGATCCATGCTCTTAACCTTTTGATTAGAGAACATTATAGAAGAAATTGCGTCGGGCTCTTTGTTGAGGTCCATACGCGGAGAGATTTCATCGTTGATAGCGAGTTTCATAATCTCAGTCATGCGCTTAACGATATCTTCCTTGATTGCGTCAAACTCTTCAAGTTTTGCAACACCACCCATAACGAGCTTAGCCTTGTAAGCCTCGATGGGATCAGCATTCTTCCAAGCCTCAATTTCCTCTGCAGTTCTATAGGTGGACGAGTCGGACGGAGAGTGACCGGATACACGATAGGTAACAACGTCTAAAAGCGCAGGACCTTTACCTTCAAGAAGGAGTTTCTTCTTTCTAGTAACAGCGTCGATAACAGCTAAGGGATCATAGCCGTTTACGCGCTCAGCGTGCATTTGTTCAGGATTAAAGCCAGCACCAAGGCGAGCAACCATATCGTAACCCATAGTCTCACCACGAGTTTGACCACCCATGCCGTAGTGGTTGTTAAACACGTTGAATAATATGGGAAGACCGCCGTTTTCGTACTTACCATCCATGCCCCAAAGCTTAGTGATTTGATCCATGGAGGCAAAGTTCATAGATTCTAATACAGGACCACGACCAGTAGCACCGTCACCAAAGTTAGAAACGATAATACCGGGCTTGTGGTTAGAACGCTTGTAAAGTGCAGCACCGAGTGCAATAGGACCGGACGCACCTACGATAGCGTTGTTGGGCATTAAGCCGAACGGAATAAAGAAAGCGTGCATTGAACCGCCAAGACCGCGGTTAAAGCCCGTTTTTCTTGCGAAAATTTCAGCAAGTGCACCGTAAAGAAGGAAGTTGATTGCAAGCTCTTTTACGTTACCGCCTGCATTCATATGTTTTTCAACTACGTTTAAAACGGTACCGTCTAAGAATTCCTTCATAATATCGTAAAGCTCTTTATCATCAAGCTTTTCGATAGAAGATAAGCCCTTAGCGAGAATTTCGCCGTGGGAACGGTGAGAACCGAAGGATAAGTCGTTGATATCCAAACAGTAAGCCTCGCCGACAGCAGATGCCTCCTGACCGATAGATAAGTGAGCAGGACCGGGGTTGTTGTATTGAACACCGTTATACTCGCTCTTAGTTTTAACTTCGTTAAGCATAGTTTCGAATTCACGGATAATAGCCATATCACGATAAATTCTAAGCATGTCAGCTTTAGAGTATATTTTCAACTCTTCTTTTAAGGTTTTATTGTATTGACAAACGGGAATATCGTCAAACTTAATATAACCTGCTTCAAAGGCTTTCGCCGGATCAACGTATTGACTTTTAGGCATAATTAAACTCCTTTAATATATTAAAATTGATATTTTTGTTTTTTATAAAGTGTCTTTAAGACGTTAGTTTAGGTATTAGGCAAGGCTCTCGAAGACGATAGGCTGAGTTAGACCTTGTTGGTCAACGAAGTCTATCGGTTGAGAAGAAACGTAGCATAATACCCGAAATAACGGATTAAATCTTTAAGACGTTAGTTTAGGTATTAGGCAAGGCTCTCGAAGGCGATAGGCTGAGTTAGACCTTGTTGGTCAACAAAGTATATCGGTTGAGAAGAAACGTAGCATAATACCCGAAATAACGGATTAAATCTTTAAGGTGTTAATTGCAAGTATATCAAGGCTCGCGCAGTTTACGGGATAAAATAGACCTTTTGGTCATTGAAGTCCGTAAACAAAGCAGAAACGCAGATAGACGCCGCAATTAGTGCATTAAAAACATTGTTTCGCGAATAACCTCACACACGGTAGGATGCGGGAACACAAGCTTTTGAATATCAGCTACTCTCATTTCAGTTTCAACCATCATGGCTGCGCCGTAAATCATTTCGGACGCGTAAGAGCCGATAATGTGAATACCTAAAACGTTGTTGTGCTTTTTATCGGTAATTACCTTTACAACACCGTTTCCGCCCTCGTTCTCAGCTACGTAACGACCACTGTACTTTAAGGTTACAGTTTGAATATTAACGTCTAACCCCTTTTGCTTAGCGGATTCTTCAGTCTCACCAACACAAGCAACCTCGGGGTTGGTGTAAATTACGGAAGGAATTGAGTTGTAGTTAATTCTATCCTTTTTGCCTAAGATGTTGTTAATGCAAACCTCACCCTCGCGGTATGCGGTGTGTGCAAGCATTGACTTTCCGTTAACGTCACCCGCAGCCCAAACGCCCGGAACGTTAGTTTTGCCAAACTCGTTAGTCACGATTGCGCCTCTTTCAAGCTTTAAGCCGATGTTTTCACAACCGATACCTTGAGTCCTTGCCCTTCTACCGATAGAAACGAGAGCGTAATCACTCTTAATCGTGGTAACCTTTCCGTCTTTTTCATAAGAAACGGCGTTATCTTTAATGGATACTACCTTTGCCCCGAGAATAAACTCAACGCCACGGTTTGCGTATTCCTTTTGGAGCATAGTAGAAATTTCTCTATCAACAGGACCTGCAATATTGTTCATCATTTCAACTACGTAAACCTTAGAGCCAACGCTGTTGAAATAAGACGCCATTTCAAGACCGATTACACCGCCACCCACGATAACGATATCCTTGGGGATAGCCTTGAGGTCTAAAACCTCGCGGTTGGTTAAGGCATAACCCGATTTTAAAGAATCGGAAAGCCCGTCGATAGGAGGAAGTGCTGGGTTTGAACCGGTGCAAATAAGGAGTTGTTTGCCAACGTATTCCTTATCCCCTGCCGTTACTACGAAACCCTCAGCATTTCTCTCTTTGATAACTGCTTGAGAGTAAACAACGTCAACCTTTGCTTTTTTAAGTTTAGCGCCAACGCCGGATACGAGTTGCTTAATAACTTTATTCTTTCTTTCAACTACGAAAGCATGGTCGATAGAGGGGTTTTCAAACTTAACGCCGTAATCAGCCGAGTGCT
>JAFQEV010000032.1 GCA_017398825.1 Clostridia bacterium | reverse complement strand
TGAGATATCTACGTAATCATTAAGCCAGTATAATGGAAGTTTCATATTATCACCTTATTACTTGAATTGTTTTAAAAATCTCACGTCGTTCTCAAAGAAAAGCCTTATATCAGGAATTTTATACTTTAAGATTGCAATACGTTCGATACCCATACCGAAAGCGTAGCCGGAATAAACTTCACTATCAATTCCGCAACCCTCTAAAACTTTCTTATTTACGATACCAGCACCTAAAATTTCTATCCAGCCGGTACCCTTGCAAAGCTTACAACCTTTGCCGTGGCATTCCGAACACGAAACGTCAACCTCAACGCTTGGCTCGGTGAACGGGAAATACGAAGGGCGAAGCCTTGTTTTAGCATCTTTGCCGAACATTATCTTACAAAACTCGTCCAAAGTGCCCTTCAAATCACAAAGGGTGATGTTTTTATCAACAACTAAGCCCTCCATTTGGTGAAACATGGGAGAGTGAGACGCGTCGTCATCGGAACGATAAACTTTACCAGGGCTAAGTATTTTAATCGGGGGCTTTTTATCAAGCATTACCCTAACTTGACCTGCCGAGGTTTGAGTTCTAAGCAAGATATTATCGTTTACGTAGAAAGTATCTTGCATATCTCTTGCCGGGTGATCTTCAGGAATGTTAAGCATTTTAAAGTTGTAATAATCCTCTTCAATTTCAGGGCCTTCAAATATCTCAAAGCCCATACCAACGAAAGCGTCGATCAACTCGTTTTTAACAAGCGTTAAGGGGTGAAGAGTTCCCGTTTCGTGTTTTTTAGAAGGAAGAGTTACGTCAACCGCCTCTAAAGCGTAGGTCTTTTCAAGCTCTATATCTTTAAGCTCAGCCTCGCGAACAGCATAACACTCGTCAATAGCCGTTCTTAAATCGTTTACGAGCTTACCAAAAGCGGGTCTATCCTCCTTGGGAATATCCCTCATACCTTGCATAAGCTTAGTTACTTCGCCATTTTTACCTTGATATTTAACCTTAACGTCATTGAGTTCTTTAACTGACGTTGCTGAAGAAATATCGGCTTTAGCGTTTGATAAAATAAGGTCTAATTTCTCGTTCATATTATCTCCTTAAAATAATAAAAGCGCCCTGTAAAAGGACGCTTTTTGCGTGGTACCACCTTAATTCATACGCAAAATTTGCGTATCTTGTTCGTTATAACGTTACGAACGGCTCGGCTTACTAAAGGTTCAGCTTGCAACTCCAAAGTGAATAACGTTTTATCAAAGCGTTGCAGACTTTCAGCGCAAACACCCACATTCTCTTTCCGCCAACAAAAACGTCTGTCTTTATCATCGTTTTTAAATATATAAATAATTATATATTCAAAACAAAACTTTGTCAATCGTTTAAACCCACTTTTGAGCTGAAAACACCGTTCCAGCGAGATAAACCTCGGGAACTTCGCCTATAATTAAGTTGTCGTATAGCATCACGGTTATTTTATCAGAAACGTTTTTAGTTGAAAACCTAGTAACGACGGAAACGTCCGGTGTAACGTTTAAATATAGTGTGTGGCGCGTTTGGTTAATCCCTGCGGTTTCAAACTTCGAAACGACGTCACACTTAACTGAATTAATTGCAACGAGTTTCATTCTAATAGGCTTTCCAAAGCCTTGCAACAACCTAATTCCCGTAAAAACACCCAAGGGAACGTCTACACCACGGTTTATGTAATCCGTTAAATATTCGCCAACGTAATTTGCAAGCGTTGTAGTTAAAGAATTAAACTTATACGAGTCGGTTGTAATCATGGAAATTTCCCCCGTATCGTTTTTATGAACGGTAAAAAGCTCTTGATAGTTAAACTCTTCACTCAAACTGTTTTCAATTGCATAGTAAGATGCAGTAGATAGTACGCCTTTATACGATGCCTCACCTATCCCAATCAACATCTTATTAGAAAAGGAATATAAAGTTATAAATATAGCAAAAAACAAAAGTAAAAATAATATAAATAGTCCTTTTTTTCGCTTTTTCTTCTTTTTCATACTTATTGTTATGTGAAAAAGTAAAATTTAAGCACAAAAAAAAGCCAAACTGAGTTTGGCTAAAAAATTTTACGCTAAATAAAATTATTTGTTAAAAGTAATAAATTCTTCTTTGGTGATAACTTGCTCATCAAATAATTTTTTAAGTTCCTTAATTTGAGCAAGCTTTTCTTTATTCTCTTTAATACTACCTTTGATTACGCTTGATTTAATTTCAGCAAACTCTTCGTCAGTAAGTAAACCGTCTTTATTGAGCTCCGCATAAAGTCTTAATAAATCAATCTTGCTATCCTGAGTGTCTTGACAACCGTTTTTCTTGATAAATCCGAAGAATTTTAAGCAAAGACCAACAAAGTATACAACCGATGCAGCACCCATTACTAATGCAGAAATATAAGGTAATAAGAGATTAAAATCATCACCCTGACCTAAAACGTTAAGCGCAAATATCGAATAGACGATAATAATTCCGCCTATTGAGTAACCAACGATATTAAGCGTTTTATTTTTAGAAAAGCAAAATGCAATCATTAAAATTACATACAAGTTCATACCCTCAACGAAAGGTGCATACCCTTCAGATAAGGACGCTAAAATGCTACAAACTAAATAAAGAACAAAGCCGAGTGTAATTGTAATATAATAGAAATTCTTTTTCATTTTTTCTCCTTAAAGTAAAAGCGTAAAATTTTTAAATAGCACCAAGGCGCTATTTTTACAAATTATACTACCATAGCGCTAAAATGTCAATAATTATAGGGGGAAATTTATGAATATTATAGTTGCAGATAGAATTAAGGAGCTTATGAAGGAGCAAGGTTTAAATCAAGTAAAACTTGCATCGCAAATAGGCGTTAGGCAAAACACGATAAGCGCGTGGTTATTAAAGAAAAAAGAGCCTTGTATTACGTCGTTATGGCTTTTAGCCGATTTTTTTGACGTTTCTATCGATTATTTAGTAGGAAGAGTTAACGATTAAAAAAACCTCTCACCCGTTTGGTGAGAGGTTTTTATTTGCAAAAATCTATTAGATAATATATTTATCAGATTTTTTAGGAGCGTTAGCAAGTTCTTCGCGCTTAGCGTCATAGCCATTTCTACCGAGTAACGCATACGTTGCATTTTTACCGTTTTCAACGCCGGGTTGATTGTAAGTATCAATGCCGAGCATTTCACCCATGTACGCAGTTTCAAGTTCAAAGAAGAACAATAACTGACCTAAAGTAAATGCGTTAAGCGTGGGAAGATATATCGTTCTATTAAGTCTTTGCTTTACGGTTAAAGCGTATTCCGTTGCAACCCTTTCGGCTTGAATAAGTTCGTTCATAGTGTGACCACAAAGGAAATTTACATCGGGAATATCTTCGCAACCATCGGGAATTTTAACAGTTTTTCTATATTCGTCAACCGCTAAGAAAGTGGTAACTTTATCGAACGGACCTTCGGTGTATAACTGAACTTGGCTGTGTTGATCGGTAACACCTAATGCCTTAACGGGAGTTTGACCAGCATATACTAAATTGCCTTTCTTGTCAACTTCCTTACCGATACTTTCAGCCCACAACTGACAGTACCAGTCAGCTATATATTTAAGTCCGTCAGCATACGGCATCATAACGGATATGTTTTTACCGCGCTCGAGAGCGATATAGGATAAAAGGGCACTCATAAGCGCAGGGTTTTTATCTAAATCGTCAGAAGAGCAAATCTCATTCATATATTTTGCGCCCTCTAAAAATTCTACGATATCAACGCCAAGAACTGCTGCAGGGAGTAAACCTACGGGAGAAAGCTCTGAAAATCTTCCACCTACACCGTCGGGAATAAAATAGGTTTTATATCCTTCTTTCTTAGCAATTTTAATAAGGTTGCCCTTTGAGCTTGACGTAGTTGTAATAATATGATCTTTTGCTTTATCTCCAAGTTTTTTAGTCAAAATATCGTTGATAATGAGATATTGCGTCATTGTTTCACTAGTTGAACCACTCTTAGTGATAACGTTAAACATAGTGTTTTCAACGTCGATAACGTCCAAAAGAGCAATCATGCGCTCAGGGTCAACGTTATCTTCGACGTAGAACTTAGGTCCACCCCTCTTTTCATCGGATAAATCGTTATAATGGAGATGACAAAGCGCTTGGAATACTGCAATAGGACCAAGAGCCGAACCACCTATACCTAAAACTACGAAATATTTATAATTTTTTCTAATTTCGTTTGCGCATGCAATAATATCGTCAATTTCAGCCTTGTTGTAATTAACGAGGTCTGCCCAACCGGTCATTCCAGTTCCGCGGATATCCTCAAACGCTTTATAGGCGTTTTTAGCGAACGGGGTCATATTCGAAACGTCCATATCGGTAATACCCTCTTTTGCACCCACAAACTTGTCCATCATGTTGTTGTAGTCAAATCTAAGTTTAAGTTGTTGTTTGTCTAACATAATTACTCCTTATATATTAAAATATTTTATCTTTTAATTCTCTTAAATAATCTAAGCTTTCGGTAAACTCCGAAATTTCACCATAGTCACCGGAATAAACCTCTATTAGCATATTTCCATCAAATCCAACGCCGTTTAAGCGCTTAAACAAATCTTCAAAATCAAAAAGTCCTTTACCAGGAAGGCAAATTTTACCATTTTCATTGACGTCAGATAAATGAACGGTTTTAATAGACGAGCCCATTTCTTCAATATAATCTTTATAACTATCGCCCGATATCCTTGCCTGCTTTACGTCTAAACAAGTTTTAAGCCCTGATAGATATTTTGAAATTTCCTTGTAAAATCCAACGTGATTATAATACGCCCACTCAACGTTTTCAAGGCAAAGCTCCACGCCATACGAAGAGGCAAAATCTTTGACTTTTCCCATCATTTTGGCGATTTTTTCATATTCGTTATATAATATGTTTTTCTTAAAACGAGCAATGCCGTGCAAGGTATAGCAATTAGCGCCTAATAGCTTTGCAGTATTTAAACAGTTAGCAAATATTGCAAAAGCATCGCCAAGTGCCCTTTCACTTTGAGAAAATAACTGTGGCTCAAAATGGGTGTTTAAGGTATGTATTGAATGAACTTTTAAATTGCCCTGCCTTTCTTTTAAAAGCTTGGCAAACTCCTCGGTATATTCGCAATAAGTACCCAAAAACACCTCGCAGACGCGAGCGTCAAGCTTATTTAGCGTTACGAGCGCATCCTCGTTGAACTGCCTTTTGAATAACGATGCGGTTGAAATTCCTATTTCCATATTAATATTTCTCGTATGTAACCGTTCCGTCTTTACCAACCACCCTCACAACGTCACCACGGACAATTTCGCCCATAATAATTGCATCGGATAGTAAATCTTCAACGTAGCGTGAAATTGCTCTTTTAATGTTTCTCGCTCCGTATTCGGCACTATAGCTATCGTTAACGATAACGTCCATAGCGGAATTATCAACGAAAAGCTTGTAACCTTGCGAATTAACCCTGCGTATTAGCTCGTTAATTAAAATATCAGCAACGTCGTAACAATCGGATTTAGATAAGTGATTAAATACAACGATTTCATCAAGTCTATTTAAAAATTCCGCTTTAAAATGGCGCTTTAACTCCTCGTTTGCAGTTAAATTATCGCTATCAATGCCAAAACCGATTGAAGATACCGCTTTTTTAGAGTATCCAACGTTAGAGGTTAGAATAATTATAGTGTTTTTAAAGTTAATTAGCCTACCCTTGTTGTCGGAAAGCCTGCCTTCACCCATGATTTGCAGTAAAACGTCGTAAATTTCGGGCGATGCCTTTTCAATTTCATCAAATAAAACTACTGAGTACGGGTTTTTTCTAACTTTTTCAGAAAGCAAACCCTCTTGTTCGTACCCAACGTAACCTGGAGCTGAGCCGATAAGCTTATTTATTGCAGTTTTATCTTGATATTCACTCATATCAAAGCGAATAAGTGAATTTTTGTCACCAAAAACGCTTTCGGATAAAGCTTTAGCAAGCTCGGTTTTACCAACTCCGGTAGGACCAACGAATAAGAAAGTTCCTATAGGCTTATCAGGGTCGTTAACGTTTGCACGCGAACGCCTAACCGCTCTCGAAACGCATTCTATCGCCTTAGTTTGACCAACTACCTTTTTCATCAGGCTATCTTCTAAGGACATAAGCTTAGTGGTATCTTCGCCAGATAAATCGGCAACGGGAATTTTAGTCCAAACACTAATTAGCTTTTTAATATCCTCTTCAGTAACACAGGGATCAAGTTCGCTCCTATAAGCGTAATCTTTTTCCTTTTCAATTCTAATTTTTGAAACGAGTTCGGAAATTTTAGCCTCGTATTCTTTAGCTTTATCAAGATCATCTCTTGAAATTGCGTAATCACGCTCGGCTACACACTTGTTAATTTCCTTTTCAAGCGTTATTATCGCTCTTGGCGTAGAAGTAATTTCTACGTGCTTTTTAGATGCCGCCTCATCGATTAAGTCAATCGCCTTATCTGGTAAAAACCTCGACGTTACGTAGCGGTCTGAAAGCCTTACCGCTGCAACGATAGCCTCGTCTTTTATAATAATTTTGTGGTGAGCCTCGTAAACGGGCTTAATTCCCCTTAAAATCTCAATAGCAACGTCAACCGACGGTTCTTTGATGTTTATCGGCTGGAAACGCCTTTCAAGCGCGCTATCCTTTTCTATATATTTAGTATATTCCTCGTTCGTAGTTGCGCCTATCACGGAAAGTTCGCCCCTTGCGAGCATAGGCTTTAAAAACTCTGCAGTATCAAACTTGCCGTCAGAAGTACTGCCAGCACCTACGATATTGTGAATTTCATCAATGAAAAATATTATATTTCCGTCGCTAATCGCGTAATCAACGGCGGTTTTTAATCTTTCTTCAAACTCGCCTCTAAATTTAGTTCCGGATAAAAGTCCGCCAAGGTCGAGTGAAAAAATCTTCTTGTTTCTTAAAAACTCAGGAGCTTCACCGCTTGCAATCTTTAAAGCGAGCCCTTCCACAACCGACGTCTTACCTACGCCTGCCTCACCCAAGAGTAGCGGGCTGTTTTTCGTTTTGCGAGAAAGTGTTTGGATAACTCTTGAAATTTCCTCCTCGCGACCTATAACGGGGTCAATATCGCCACTAAGCGCCCTTTCGGTTAGATAGTAACCAAAATCATCAAGAGGGGACGTTTTGGGCTGTTCAGCACGCTTTTCAACGCGTTCTTCAACCTTTGGTTGATAGATTGCCGTTTCAACAGCCTCGTTTACTGCGTTATCGGGATTTCCCGTTTTAGAAACTGGCTTTTCGGGCTGAACGGAATTTTTAACCTTTACCTTAATTCTATCTACTATGTAGGCGTAAAGTGCGGGAATATCCACCCCTAAACTCCTCAAAATACTCATTGCTCTACAATCTTCAATCGAAAGTATCGCAAGTAGCATATGCTCGGTAGAAACGTAAGAAAGCTTTAGGGAATCGGCAATTTCAATAGCTGTTTTCATTGCACCTTTCGCTTTTACAGTATAACCAGCAACGTTTCTTTCTTTTAACGTCTTTTTAAGCGGAGCAAAATAATTGACGTGCGTTACGCCAAATTTATTGAGATACGCGCAAGCATCGCACTTAGGAGTTTTTAAAATCGCATACAAAACGAGCTCTGTGCCAACGTAGCTTATATTAAATTTTGACTGAAGGTTTTCAGCGGTTTTTAATACCATGAAATAACCCTGAGTATAATTTGCCATAAAATCCTTAAATCAAAGTTTTTAAATACTCTTTAAGCTCATCACCAAGTTCGGCATCGCGAAGACCAAATTCAATGTTAGCCTTTAAATAACCAAGCCTTGAACCCATATCGTAGCGAACGCCTTCAAAATCAACGGCTTTAACACCGCCCTTTCTCGACAATGCGTCAAGCGCGTCCGTAAACTGATACTCACCGTTATGAGAGGGAGTTAAATTCTCGATAACGTCAAAAATTTCAAAGGGAACAACGTATCTGCCAAGCGGAGATAAAGTACTCTTAACGTCCTCAAGCTTTGGCTTTTCAGTAATCTTAGTCACGTCGTATACGTTGCCTGAAACGGCGGAATATTCAACGGACGCATATTTAGGAACGTCCTCTTTCTTTACGTTTTTACAGCCTATAACGGTTTTACCAGTCTTGTTAAACACGTCGATTAATTGACGGATAACGGGGCGCTCTTCGTTAAACATAACGTCATCGCCAAACAATACGGCGAACGGCTCTCCGTTACAAAAATCCTTTGCAATCTCAATTGCTTTTGCCGTACCGTTGAGTTCTTTTTGCTCAACAAAGGAAAATTTAGCCATAGTTTCAGGATATTTTACCATAGAGTAAAATTCCATTTTGTTCTTGGCAAGTAGTTCCTTATCCAAAATTTCAGATGCGGAAAAATGAGCCTTTATTACTTCGCTTTTGTATCCAACAACGAATAGCACCTCTTCAATACCGCTCTTTACTACCTCTTCGGTAATAACTTGAATAGCAGGGATATTCAAAATGGGCAACATCGCCTTGGGAACGGCCTTGGTATAAGGCATAAACCTCGTGCCAAAACCTGCAACGGGAATTACTGCTTTTTTAACTTCAAACATATAATCTCCTCTTAAATTTATATTTAAAAATCAACTAAATTAGTTGTTTTTTTCAATTTCCATAACCTTATCTACTCTCGTTTGATGCCTTCCGCCGTCAAATTCAGTAGTTAAGAAAATATCAATACACTTAATAATCGTTTCAACGCTCGTAATTCTTGCGCCTAATGCAATAACGTTAGTGTCGTTATGCCTTCTTGTCATTTCCGCGGAAAAAAGGTCGGTAACGTGAGCACAGCGTATACCGTTTATCTTATTTGCAGCAATGCTCATACCTATACCCGTACCGCAAATTAACACGCCTTTATCGCATGACCCGTCTAAAACCGCATTACAAACCTTAACTGCGTATTCGGGATAATCGCAAGACGCGTCGCTAAACGTACCCGCATCTAAAACCTCATATCCTTTTTGAATTAAGAAATTAATTACCTCTTCCTTAGCGGGAAATCCGCCGTGATCGCAACCGAAAGCAATTTTCATAATAATCTCCGTTTAAATTTCTTCGTTTTTATCGTAAGGCTTGCAAGCCTTTGAAAGTCTGTTCATAACACCTATATCAATCTCGCTACCCGTGTCAATCTTAATAGCGATTAAATAATCGGCAATCTTTTCACCCTCGAGGAGTTTATAGTAAAGATTTGACGCAATCTCCTCACCCGTAACTCCTAAAAGGAGTTTTTCACCGCAAAGCTTATGTGAAACCTTATCGTCGCACAAAAATACGGGAACTTTGCCCATGCTTACTAGCCTATCGTAAAGCTCTTGCGCTAAAGGTAATTCGTTTCTTTCAAAAAGTGCCGTTTTGCACTTGGGGGTGTAATGAACGTATTTCATTCCGGGAGAACGAACAACGTCCTCTCCAACGTTTTGAACGTATTCACATGCACCTACTACCCTTTTAATCATTTCAGCGGTAACTAAACCGCTCCTTAAGATTACGGGGACGGGCTTTGTAACGTCCAACACGGTAGATTCAATGCCACCCGAACACTTGCCACCGTCTAATATGATTTCTATTTTGCCGTTAAGGTCATCGTAAACGTGTTCGGCTGTTACGGGGCTTGTGTGCTTAGAAACGTTAGCCGAGGGTGCTGCAATAGGTAAATCGAGATATTTTAAAAATTCTTGACAGCCTTGGTGGTTTGGAATTCTCACCGCCAAAGTATCTAGCCCACAAGTTACCGCTTTAGAAACAAAACCTTTATGGCGCATAACGAGCGTTAAAGGCCCTGGCATAAACGCGTCAATCAAATTGTAAACGTAATCGTGGTCAACGTACACGAGCTTTGATAAATCGTAGTTTTTGTGAACGTGAACGATTAGCGGATTATCGTTGGGTCTTCCTTTTGCTTTAAATATTTTTTCAACGGCTAAGTCGCTCGTTGCTAATCCACCAAGACCGTAAACGGTTTCAGTAGGAAATGCAACAAGCTCGTCGTTTATTATTAGGTTTTTGGATAATTTCAAGGAATTATCGGTGATTTTTAAAATTTTTGTATTCATTAATATAAGGGATCGTCTAATTGTTCTGCAGGCGGTTCTCCTACCGGGATATCGGCATCGTAACCGTCATCGTAATCATCTTCAACTTTATTCTTATTAGAACTACTAAAATATGCCGGGGGTTCTGGTGCATTGTATACG
>JAFQEV010000031.1 GCA_017398825.1 Clostridia bacterium | reverse complement strand
TTTCTCGATAATTTTACCTGCTGTTATGGCAATTAATATTCCCATATACGTTGCAGTCGTTCATTTTTTATCAAAACTTGATTTCTATCAAGCAATATGATACGTTACGAGTAAAATTACATAATTTAAACCCTATGCTATGCATAGGGTTTTTTATTGCAAAGTAAAAGGCGTAAAAATTTACGCCTTTACTAATTTATTAAACGATTGTTTTTCTTAACCACTCGAGCGTGCAGTTAACCATATGTTTACCTAATTCTTCGCTAGCTTCAGTAGCGCTTTGAGCAAACCATTCGGTATTTCTATCACAACGGCTAAGATCAACGAGTTCAGGGTAAGTTCCCATCATAAGACTAGTTTCCCATTTACCAGCATGGTCAAAGCCACCGCACTTAATTTGCGCGTCAGCCCCGATTAAGGGAATAACCTTGATGTAGGAGAACGGATCGTCTTCGCTACCCATATCTTCATAATACGAGGCGTAAGAGTCGCTACCCCACCAGCCTTTACCAAGTTTTTCTTCCATGTATTCCATCGTTACCTTTTTAGCGGCCTTGTGGCAAGCGATTGTCATAGGCATTAAACCTGCGCCTTCAGTTTGGTGATGCGCTACAAGGTAAATGTTTTTGTGGCCAGCGGCTATCATTGACTTTAATATGCAGTACAAGTAATTTGCGTAAGCATCTTCATCAACGTGGAAGTGGCTCGGCTTAGGCTCGCATACAGCGTATGATGCAACACCGTACCAAATAGGCGGACAAACTACAATTTCCTTTTCCTTTTCAAGCTCTCTAAGGCAACCGTTAATAACTAACGTATCAGTACCGCACGATGCGTGGCGTGCATGGTATTCAAGAGTACCTATGGGAATTACAAACGGAACTTTTCTATCAACCGCGTCTTGTATTTCATCGTATAACATTTCAAGCATTTGCATAATGATTTCCCTCCTAAAAATAACCTACAAGCACGAAAACGTGCTTGTAGGAAATAAAATTAGTAATTTAATTCAATAAGGCCGTGCTTTTCAAGGTAATCAGTGTAAGATTCTACGCCGTTTTCCTTAATAGCAATACCCTTTTCCCAACGGCAACCAAAGGTTGAACCGGAAATAAAGGTATCAACTTGGAAAGTCATGTTCTTTTGAAGGATATATTCAGAAGAGGTTTCCATCCAAGGAGCTTCAACTTCGATCATACCGGTACCGTGGCAAGGACCGTAAACGTAGTTCTTCTCATAGCCAGCGTCCTTAAACATTTGCAAGAACTGCTTGGGAACAACGTCAGCCTTCATGCCAGCTTTAAGGTTTTCAGTAGTCCAGTTGTGCATCTTTAAGCAGAACTCAACGAGTTCTTTCTTTTCGCCCTCAGCTTTGCCCATAAATACGGGAAGACCGATTGCAGGAGAATAACCGTCAATCTTAGCGGAAAGGTTAAGTTGAACGATATCGTCTTTACCGATTACTTTATAGGTAGAACGGCTGATTGCGTGACGAGTTGAAGATTCGCTGAATACGTACATGGGAAGACCTTCATACTCTGCGCCATTTTCATAAATAACTCTCTGTGCAACACCAACCATTTGAAGTTCGGTAACGCCCGGCTTTAACGCTTTAACAACCTCGTCAGTAGCGAGTTCTACAATTCTAAAGCCCTCTCTGATACAAGCAAGCTCGTTTTCAGACTTAATAGAACGAAGAGCAACCATAATATCGCTACAAATTGAAATTTCAGCCTTGGGGAAAGTATCCTTTAAGCCTTCCATAATGGGAAGAGTGCACTCTACGTAGCTACCAAGACCGATCTTGATGTTTTCACCAGTTACGCCGATGTAATTGAAAGCATCTTTAAAGGTATCGGGAATAAGTTCGGGATAAGCAGGGTCTGCAGATTCACGGAACTCTTTAAGTACCATAACCTTGTCAATCTTACCAAAGTCCTTAGCAAATATTGCCGATTCAGGACCAACTAATAATGCTGCTTTACCGTTTGCACCGATTAATACGCCTGCGCGCTCAAACAAGGGCCAAAAGCCCGAGAAATATCTTGCATTTGCATAGTCGCTCTCAGTAGAAACAACGAGCATAGCGTCAAGACCTTTTTCAGCAACGAGTTTCGCTGCTCTTGCAATTCTTTCCTGATATTCATAATCAGGGATACAAATTCTTTGCATAAAAATCTCCTAATTAAATGTATTTGATATCACTATCAATCATATTATAATACTTATTTTATAAAATGTATTTATAAAAGCGTAAAAGTTTTTTGCACTTTCGTAAATAAATTGATTGACGTTATAACAAATTAAGTGTATAATCAAATTATGGAATTCAAGATTAAATCTTTATCAGATGAATTTAAAATTACAGGCATAGCAAACGTTCACTTTTTTGAGTTTGACAAAAACTTTGCAACCGAGGTTGACAAGCATCCGTTTTACGAACTTGTCTTCGTATCAAAGGGCTCGCTTAAGGTAAAATCCGAGGATTATAACGGTGTTTTAGAGAAAAACAACCTTATAATTCATAGGCCGGACGAGTATCACTCGTTGATATCTGACGATAATAATTCGGCAACGGTAATAATTATAGGTTTTACGTGCGAGGGATTACCTGCATTGTTTTCTTCCAAAGTAATTACGCTTAACGACGGCAATATTAAAAAACTTGCTGAGGCTGTTAAAGAAGGTAGAAACGTATTTGCTCCTCCGCATAATGTTCCCGTTTATGATATGAAGAAAAATAAACACCAGCTATACGGCTCTGAGCAAATGTTAAAAAATGCCCTTGAATATTTCTTTATAAGCATTATTAGAGAGTATTACATTACGTCAAAACAGGAAAATTTACCTTATAAATTCAACGTTAACGAGATAATAACTTACCTTGACGATAAGTATAAGGAAAAGATAACTCTTGGCGAGCTTGCTTTTATTTTTGGAACTAATAGAACTACGCTTTGTAAAGAGTTTAAAAAGATGACGGGAACTACTGTTTTAGAATACGTTGCCGATAAAAAGATAGCCGATGCAAAACGTAAAATTGCTGAAACTAACGTTACTTTTACTGAAATTTCTATCGAACTTAATTTTGAAAGTATCCACTATTTTACAAAATTCTTTAAAAAGAAAACTGGGCTTACGCCTAAAGAATTTAGACAAATGCACCGCAGGCGCAAATAAAAAAAGTCGTTGCAAATTGCAACGGCTTTTTAAAATATAAATGCTGTTAAGTCAAATAGAAGTACAGAAAGAACGGATAGGATTGCAACTATTACGAGCGAACGCTTTGATACTGCGCCCAAAAATGCAACACACGTTCCTATTATTGCCGAATAAACGTTTCCGGTTACGAAAAATACTGAAGGAAACGTCATTGCAGTTAAAACCGCGTAAGGCACATAATATAATAAGCTTTTTATAAAGGTTGACTTGATTTTTTTATGGAAAAACGCCATGGGAATAACCCTTATAATATAGGTTACGCCAGCCATAGTTAAAACCATTAAAATCATATACAAATTATTGCTCATCTTGGCTATCCTCCTTTATGGGAAAGATTAGAGCGCCTAAGCACGATGCAATAACTGCACAAATTATATATGATATACCTTGTGAAATGAAGTCAAATAAAGGAACGAAATACAAAATACAAGAAAGCGTTGCACTAATTAAAATTACGGGTAAAATCTTCTTGTTTTCCATTGCGCCCGGGATAATAATTGCGATAAACATAGCAAAAAGCGCAATGCTAAGCGCATTAACTATAATCGCCGGTAATACGTTACCCATTAAAGCTCCGAAAATAGTTCCCGTAGCCCAACCAAAATACGGTAACGTTATAAGCCCCCAAATATATCGCTTAGAAATAGGTTCTTTGTTGTGAACTGCAACTGCAAAAATTTCATCGGTTATGCCGAAAGCACAAAGCACCCTATCTAAAAATTTAAACTTTCCGTCTAATTTTTGAGATAAAGTTAAACTCATTAAAAAATATCTTGCGTTTATAACTACTTGAGTTAGTATTACCTCTAAAAAAGTGCCAAATACGGCAATTACGGTAATTCCAGCAAGCTGACCAGCGGAGGTTAAATTTGTCATAGAGGTTAAAAGCGCAATAAGCGCAGGTATGCCCATATCAACCGCCGTAACGCCAAACGCAAAAGACACAGATAAATATCCGAGTGCAATAGGTATTCCGTCTTTTAACCCTTTTTTATACGTCATAGCGGTAAAAAATCTCCGTTTTTATTAGTCCTTGACTATTTTATCACATACAAAATTTTTTAACAAATAAAAAACGCGTACAATTACGCGTTTTTAAATTTTTTTATAGGAATAAGTGCCCTCGTTGATTTTTTATATTCTATAAAGCCTTCTTTTTTGCTCTGCCTACCGTCAGCAAGCGGAATACTTATAAATAAAAACATCAAGTTGTTAATAAGCGCTCCTATTAAAAACAATAGGTTAAACTTTGTTGCAAATGCCGATGCAAAAGCAATGCCCCACCAAAAAAGTATTTCACCTAAGTAGTTTGGGTGACGCGAGTGTTTCCAAAGCCCAACTTTAATAAACGTGCTCGTTTTATTTTTCTAAACGAGTGCATTTGGCAATCTGATACACCTTGCAAAATAACCGCTAAAAGCGAGATTATAATAAAAATTAACGATACGTAATTAAAAGAATACGAGTATTTTATTGCAAATACTGCAGGTAACACACAAAAATATACAACTATCGTTGGGAAGTAATGTATTCCTAAGAAATTGATTGCAGGATAAAGTTTACCCGTTTTTTCATTGAGCATTGTGTAACGCCAGTCTTGGTGATATAGATTTTTAAAGGTGTATGCCCAGTTAGCAGTTAACCTAACGCCCCAAATACATAAAACTCCTAAAAGTAAAGCTGAAAGTAGCGTTATTTTTGAAAAAATCGCAAAGGTTATTACGATAAATAAAGGTGCAACGCTCCAGTACGGATCGTATACGGAGGAGTTTTTAAATATTACGCTAAAGATAAAGCAAACTATAGTTGCAAAAGTATCTGCAATAAACAAGTTTACGGGCATTGAAAATGGCAAATATATAAATGAAATAACGCCAACTGCGTAGCAAAGCAAGTAAATTACTGCAATTATTATATAGCTAAACGCCCTATTTGATTTTAAATCTTTCATAGAATAATAAATATTTCGCCTTTTGCTTTTACAGGAACGCGAACATCCTCAGTAGGAATAGAACCGCACGATGCAGAGCCTAACCCAGAGGTAAAGTAGTCTAAAGATAGATACGTTCCGTCAGATATAGGAAGTTCATCGTAGTGCTTGCATGATGCTAAAGTTTCTCTCGAATAAGGTATTGCCGAGAAAGATTGCATACCCTCAACCCTAATTTTAGCGTTTTCAGATGAAATTTCAACGTAGTCAGTTAAATAATGCGCACCGCACTCTTGAGGTTTATAGTAGTTATAATACTGCTTTTCAACGGTAGACGTATATTCCTTTTTAACGGCATAACTATATAAGTCGGGATAAGTTTCGCCGTTGCCGTAGCCTAAATATTTTACGTTTGAGTATTCTTTATCAAGCTTGATTTTTAAGCCAACTCTTGGGAAATAGTTAAAATATCCACTCTCGCTACCGTAAACGCACTTTTGAAGTTGGTAATCAAGCGAAATAGATACACCGTTTTCATAGAAGGAATATCTAACTTTTCCTTTTAAGAAAGGAACGTATGCTCCGCGGGATAACGATATATCAAAAGTTATTGCGTTATCAAATATTTCGTATGAGGTAACGTTTGACTGAGGTGCATCAAGCCCGTATTCAACCCATTTTTGATAATAGAACCTATCGTTATCAATAGGTGCTCTATACGTATTAAAATCAATCTCTCCGTAATTGTTGCCGTTTGCTGTAAAATTAACGATTTTTCCGCTAATTTTATCAACGCTATAAACCTTTTCACCAGCAGTTACAACAATATAACGATTGCCGTTGTTAAATTTTACGCTCGTTTCTATTTTTTTAGTAGCCTTAAATTTATCAACGTAGAACTGTTCGTGTGCACAAGCGGTGATTTCACCGTCTTTTATAAACTCAACGTACAAGTTGCCCGTTTTATTACAAGCAATCACAACGCTCTTTCTCGGCTCAATAAGTATTGATTTTTCTATAATTTCTAAGCCCTGGACAATCTTTATAGTGCCAACTGCACTTTCAAAGTAATTTTTATTGAAAACTTCAAGATTTCCGCTATCCCTTTTAAAAGTAATAGGCTGATAAACCTTCTTCATCTCCAAAGTTCCAGCTTTTATAGACCTATCGGTATTGAATATACCGTCCATACAGAAATTGCCATCGTTATAAAATTCGCCAAAATCTCCGCCGTAGCGCTCGTTTTTACCACCGTACGAAACGCCGTGATTGCAAAATTCCCATATAAAACCGCCAACCATACTGTCATGACGCTCAATTACGTCCCAGTACGAAGAAAGCCCACCAGGCCCGTTTCCCATAGCGTGCGCGTATTCGCAGTACACAAGAGGGCGTTTTTCTTTGCCGTTGAAATAGTAGTCTTCAGCCCATTTTATACCAGGATACATTACACTATCAAAGTCAACGGGAGCATTGTTGTAAAATTCGTTATCGTGAAATTCAGTCCAAACCTTCCAAGGATAGCACCTTACGGATTCGTACTGAACGGGGCGAGTGTCATTAGAGTGGAAATAATCAGCAGCAAGTTCAAAACCCTTACCCCAACCGCTCTCGTTGCCAAACGACCAAATGCAAACGCAAGTTGCATTTTTATTGTTGTGATAATTAAATTTTTGCCTCTCAAGTATCGCATCGGCAAAATAGTTGGGAATTATACTCATTGCCTCATCTTCGGTAATATCTTTATGAGTATTTAAAAATCTTCCACCGTGAGCCTCAATGTCACTTTCACTCATAACGTAAAAACCAAGCTCGTCACAAAGCTCGTAAAATTCAGGGCAAGACGGATAATGCGACGTTCTTATCGCATTTACGTTCATGCTCTTTAAAAGCATTAAATCACTATAAATTTCATCAATGGAAATAGTTGCGCCTCTATCCGACGTAAAGTCGTGGCGGTTAACACCTCTAAGCTTTATAGGTTTGCCGTTAAATAGGTAAATTCCATTTTCAATTTTAGAAGTTCTTATGCCAACTCGAGTATAAATTATCTCGCCGTTGCACTCTATTTCTAATTCGTATAAATTAGGGTTTTCAGCACTCCAAAACTTAGCGTTTTTAACGGTAAATACAGAGTTTTTTCCGATTTTTACATTTTGGGTTTCACCCAAAACAGTTGCGCTAAATTCAACGTTTGACAAGTTAGTTACCGTAATAGTGCCCGCACTGTTTATAATATCGGTTTCAATTTTATAGTCGGTTATATGCTCGGGCACGCGTTTAAGGAGATACACGTCACGGAAAATACCCGTAAAACGCCATTTATCCTGATCTTCAAGGTAACTACCAGCGCACCACTTTACAACCAAAATATCAATTTGATTTTCGCCTTCAAAAACAAAATCAGTAATATCAAATTCACTTAGCTTGTGTGAAATATCCGTAAATCCAACGAATTTTGAGTTTACGTATAGATAATAACAGCTATCAACGCCCTCAGTTACAAAATAGAGCTTTTCGCCGTTTAAATTATCTAAATTAAACGACCTTCTATAATGATATACCGGGTTTTTGCTCGGAACGTGAGGAATATCAATGGGGAAAGGGAATTTTTGATTAGTATATTGAAAATTGTCAAATCCATAGTACTGTAAACACGATGGAACTGTAATTTCCTTATCAAAACTGTCAATTAAAAAGTTTTCCGCATCTTCAAAGCACTCGTGCTCTTTTACGAGCCACTTACCGTTAAGTGAATAAAAACGATTGCTATTAACCCTATCGTAGCTTTTGTTTTGATCAACTGAAAAAGGCACGTAATAACATCTTGGAGCTTGTAAATTAATTGATTTGTTTTCCTTATGATAATTAATCATAATCATTCTCCTTTAATAGTTATTGTCAAATGAGTTGCAGTATTACCTAAAAAATCATTTTTAGAATAAAATTCTAAATTAAATTTTTTATTGTCGTAAATAAGTTTTGAAACGGATGAGTTTCCAGGATAACGCAATTCGTTTGCCTCCTTACCTGTAACGCCTAAAACCTTGCATATAAACGATTTAATACTAGAACCGTGTGAATAAACAGCAATAATATTTCCATCGTTTGCAATGGCAATTTTTTCCATTTCTTTATAAATTCTATCTTGAAGTTTTATAAACGTTTCACCACCCGGACAATAAGAAGAACATATATCACAACCCCATAGTTTCCAAATATCGTGATACTTATCGTCTATTTCGCTATATTTTACCCAGTCCCACTCACCACCGTCAATTTCTCTAAGGTTTTCACGTTTTATTATGGGTAAATTGAGCGCGGAAGATAATGGTTCTGCCGTTTGGCAAGCCCTATCTAAATCACTTGAATAAATTTTTGAAATATTAAACTGCTTTAGATAATCACATGCTAATTTTGCTTGAGTTCTACCCTTTTCAGTTAAGTCAACGTTTTGTTGACCGAGGAAAATATCAAGTTCGTTTGCCTTGGAATATCCGTGCCTTACTAAATAAATTTCAGTCATAAGTATCCTCAATTAGTAAATTATCTTTATTATATCATAATAAAAATCCCTCGTAAAGAAAAACAGGTTGAAAAGTTATCAACCTGTTTAAAAATTTATTTAGTTCCGAAAAGCCTATCGCCTGCGTCGCCAAGACCGGGTAAAATGTATCCGTGCTCATTTAAACATCTATCGAGCGTGGAAACGTAGATATTAACGTCAGGATGAGCCTCTGCAACCTTTGAAACACCTTCAGGCGCGCCGATTATTGCCATAAACTTAATGTTTTTACAACCGCGTTTTTTAAGCTCTGAAATAGCGTCACATGCGCTACCGCCAGTTGCAAGCATGGGGTCAACAACTAAAACTAAGCTATTTTCAATGCCTGCAGGGAGCTTGCAATAATACGAATGAGGCTGTAAAGTTTCCTCATCACGATACATACCGATATGACCTACTCTTGCAGATGGGAATAATACGTGAATACCGTTTACCATGCCTAACCCTGCTCGAAGGATAGGAACGATTACAACTGAATTATCTTTTACCATTTGTTGAGTGCACGTTTCAAGCGGAGTGGTAACCTGCTTTTCTACTGTGGGAACACCGTCCTTTAAGCACTCGTACGTCATAAGCGTGGTAATTTCTTCAACGAGTTCACGGAACTCTTTCATACTCGTTTTTTCATCGCGAAGTATAGCTATTTTGTGTTTAATAAGTATGTGGTCAAAAATGACAACGTTATCGTAATTTTTCAAGATAATTCTCCTTACTTATCCGATTTAACTTCCTTTTCTTTGCCGAGTAATTTACTCTTTTCAACCTTAGTTAATACAACGTTGGTGAGTATACCTAAAATGAGTGCGGTTGCTATAGGAGTGATAGAGATTACTTTTGCAAAGCCACCAGCAACTTCTTTAACGTAAGGAACGTCAAATTTTGTAAACGCGATAGTTAAAGAGGTAGCGATTTCGCCGGAATAAGGAATTTGAATAGATAAACCACCGATACCGGCAATTAAAATTGCAGATACGATAAAGAGGTTTTTATTCTCATTAAGGTCAACATCTTTAAACATTTTAAGACCGGATACTGCAATAAAGCCGTATAAGGTAAGGCATACACCACCCATTACGCATGATGGAATCGACTGGAGAACGACCATTATGGGACTAATGAATGATAATATGATACACATAATTGCAGTCGTAGTAATAGTTATAACCGATGCGTTTTTAGTAATAGCAACGCAACCAACGGATTCACCGTAAGTAGTGTTCGGGCAAACACCAAGTAAAGTACCAGCAATTGAACCAACGCCGTCACCGAGTAAGGTTCTCTTTAAACCGGGCTCTTCAATAAGGTCTTTACCGATAATGGTAGAAAGGTTTTTATGATCTGCAATGTGCTCAGCAAATACAACGAGTGCAACGGGAAGGAACGCGATAATAACTTCAGCAACACCACCACCCGTAATTAAGCCAGCATTTTTATTTGCAGCTAAAATTTCAGAGGAAACTTCACCGTTTACAAGTTCTTTAATACCTTCGATTAAGGAGAACTTGGGAACGTTAAAGAATGCGGTAATACCGGTAAACTTGCCGTCAGCATCAACGAAGTTGTTAACGATGGGTTGCCAGTTAACAATCTTCAAGTAGTCAACGTCAGCAAGAACGCCGATAAGAGTGAATAAAGATGCAACTACGTAACCTGCAACGATACCTAAAATAAAAGGTATGAGCTTAGGCATTGTAAATCTCTTTTGAGTAGAACAAATAACGACGGTAGCAAAGGTTACTAAACCGCAAAGAAGAGATACGAGGTTGTAAGAACCGTGAAGAGCGCTTGCATTAGCCTTTACGATATCGCCCATTGCAGAGCCTGCAAGAGATAAACCGATAAGAGCAACGGTAGGTCCGATTATAACAGGAGGCATAAGCTTGGAAACCCATTTAGTACCTACAAAGTGAATAACGATTGCTATTACAACGTATACAAGACCTGCAACGATAGAACCTAATACGATACCACAGTAACCGTAAGCAACCGCAACGCCGAGCGAGCTTAAGAATGCAAACGAACTACCAAGGAATACCGGGCTTTTAAACTTCGTAAAGAGCTGGTATACAAGCGTTCCAACGCCCGCGCCGAAAATTGCTGCAGGAATTTGCGTGGGAAGACCGATAATGGTCGGTACGGCAATCGTTGCAGCTAAAATTGCAAGCAATTGCTGGAGTGCGAAGATTAACATTTTGTTAAACTTCGGAGTGTCATGGATGTCATAAATCAAATTTTTTGCCATGATGTTTTCCTCTGTAAAAATTTATTTGGCTAATTGCCATTGTTAATATGTTAACACGCCCGCGCGTAAAAGTCAATATGTTGTAGAAAAATAAATTGTTTTATAAAAACTTGTCAATATCTTGTATAAAACAGCAGTATAATTTACTGTTGTTATTTATAAATTGATTAATAGTTTCATTTAAATTTAAAGTCAACAATAACAACAAAAAATATAAAGGTTATTTATATAATGAAAAATTACTTTAGATTGACAACTATTACCCGATTTGTTATAATTATAAAAATTTAAATAGGAGGTTAATATGAAAAGGCGCTCACATTTTTTAACTCAAGATAAAACTATAATTTCAGAAAAAGTAAAAGATGCGTTTTCATCTGTACTTCCTATCACTTTAATCGTATTAATTTTGTGTTTTTCAATCGTTCCACTCGATAGCGGAATGTTTTTATCCTTTATCGTTGGCGCACTACTCGTAATCGTTGGAATGGGTTTATTTACACTCGGCGCTGATACCGCCATGACGCCCATAGGCGAATACGTAGGAACGTCGGTAATGAAAACGAAAAAGATTTGGATAATTATCCCCGTTTGCTTTATCGTAGGTGTTCTAATAACTATTTCTGAGCCTGACCTTCAGGTTTTAGCAACTCAACTTGCAAAAACAATGAATTTTTGGACGTTGATACTCGCTGTTGGCGTGGGAGTTGGCGTATTTTTAGTAATCGCATTTTTAAGAATTGTTTTAAAGGTGCGTTTATCATACTTATTAATCGCGTGCTACTCTACTGTATTTATTCTATCAATTTTCGTTCCTGAAACGTTTATTCCCCTCGCGTTTGACTCCGGCGGTGTTACTACAGGGCCAATGAGCGTTCCCTTTATTATTGCAATAGGTACCGGCGTTGCATCTATGCGTAGCGATAAGAGTGCCGAAACTGACGGTTTTGGTTTAACTGCCCTATGCTCTATCGGACCTATTATTGCAGTTATGATACTCGGAATTATCTTTAAACCCGAAAGTATTGACACCTCAAGTGATGCTATTTTGACGGTTGAGAACTCAAGAGATTTAATGTACGTGTTTGGAACTGCGCTTCCTGATTATTTAAAAGAAGTTGCAATCGCACTTCTTCCTATCGTAGCATTTTTCTTTATCTTTCAAATTTTAGGAACTAAACTTACAAAACAAAACGTAAAAAGGATTTTAATCGGTGTTTTATACACGTACGTTGGGCTTGTATTGTTCTTAACAGGCGTTAACGTTGGATTCTTACCTGTCGGTAGTTATTTAGGCGAGGCAATAGGAAATCTTTCTTATAACTGGATAATCGTTCCTATCGGCATGATTATAGGTTATTTCGTAGTTGCTGCAGAACCTGCAGTTCACGTTCTTACAAAACAAGTTTACGAACTTACCTCTGGTGCAATACCTAAAAAAGCACTTAGATTTAGCCTTATGATAGGTGTTGCGGTATCAGTTGGACTTGCAATGCTTAGAATTTTATTTAATATTCCGATAATGTATTTCTTAGTGCCGGGATATTTGATTGCTATAGTCCTCACCTTTGTAGTTCCTGATATGTTTACTGCCATAGCGTTTGACTCTGGTGGTGTTGCATCGGGCGCAATGACGGCAAGCTTTTTGATGCCTCTTACACTTGGAATTTGCAAAGCTGTTGGCGGAAACGTTGCAACCCAAGGCTTTGGCGTTGTTGCAATGGTCGCAATGACCCCACTTATTACAATTCAAATCTTGGGTTTAATCTATAAGATTAAAACTAATAAACTTAAAAAGTCTACAGTTGAATTTACTATCGTTGAAGAAATTCTTGAATAAGGAGGAAGAATATGAAAGGTTTGAAATATTTTATGGCAATCACAAAAAGAGAATATTCGGAAGACTACCTTGACTTCTTCCACCGCCACGGCGTAAAAGGCGTTATTAGCCTACTCTGCAACGGCACGGCAAAAGAAAGCACGCTCAGTTTATTAGGTCTTGAGCGCACGGAGAAAGTTATGTTTAAAACAATGATACCCGAAGATAAAATCGGCGAGATTTTAAAGGGGCTTATCGTTGAGATGGACATATCCTCTGCAGGCAACGGAATTGCCGCTTTAATGCCGATTGATAGCATAGGCGGAACGTCCTCGTTAAAACATTTTATAGGCGAAAAGCCTCTCGAGAAAAAGGAGAATGAAAGTATGAATTCTACTGAAAGCAAAGTTGTTATGATTATTACAATAGTAAATAAGGGAAACACCGATCTCGTTATGGACGCAGCTCGTAGCGCAGGTGCAGGTGGCGGAACAGTAGTTCGCGCTAAAGGTACGGGCGCTCAAATGGCAAAATTCTTCGGCGTTTCTATCAGCGAGGAGAAAGAAATGGTTTATATCGTTGCACGTCGTGATACCCGTGATGCTATTATGAAAGCTATAATGGAAAAAGCTGGTACTCAAACTGACGCTCACGGCATACTCTTCTCTTTACCGATTGACAGCGTTGTCGGTTTAAAGGCATTTGATAATATTGATTAATCTAAAAAAGGCTTGGTTTTCCAAGCCTTTTTAATTTAAAAGACCGCTAATTTACTAGCGGTCTTTTATTAATTATCTTTTATGTTGTTGGTCGTACATATAGTTCA
>JAFQEV010000030.1 GCA_017398825.1 Clostridia bacterium | reverse complement strand
AGATAAGCAAAATCTTTAACAAGCCCGTTAAAAAACTTTTTAGAACGAATAGCGATGAGGCTGTTTATCAAATATCACTTAATCTAACCTCGAACGCACTCGGGCTTTCCGGCGTTGCCACTCCTGCGGGCATTGAGGGTATGAAACTTTTAGATGAGGAGCATAACGAACACGGAAAAACCTTGCTTATGGTGGTGGCATGCACGTCTATTCAAATACTACCCGTATCGGTAATACAACTGCTTGCAAAGTACGGGCAAAGCTCAAATCTTGCAGTATTACTAATGCTAATTTCAACCGTATTTTCAACGGCTTTAGGGATAGTTCTTGCAAAGGTGTTTAAATGAATATACTATCATACGTCTTGCCGATATTCGTAATTTTAATTCTCGTTATATCGCTTATAAAAAAGGTTGAAATCTACAAGGTGTTTTCATACGGCGTAACGAGTGCGCTTAAATTAATTTTTGCGATTTTCCCAGCGATTTTAGCCGTTCTTTTAATATCCGAATTATTTGAGCAAAGTGAGCTGTACTCTTACTTTTTAAAAGTGTTTTCACCCATTTTAAAATGCTTTGGAATACCCAAAGAGGTTTACAAACTTTTAATTTTAAAACCCTTTTCAGGTAGCGGGAGTTTAGCACTACTTGACGAGATATTCTCGCGCTACGGCGCTAGCGGATACGTAGCACTTTGCGCGTGCTGTATTTTCGGCTCGTCTGAAACGGTATTTTACATATCCGCCCTATACTACTCTAAATGCAAAAATAAAAAGGCTACTAAAGGGATAATCATCTCTTTAATAGCCACTTTTATCTCAAGCGTATTCGCTTGTTTTATATGTAGATTTTTCGTTTAAATCTAACCCTTTTAAGTCGTTAGAAACAAGTATTTCAAGGCTCGGCAAGGCGGAGCGGTAACAATAGACCTTTTTGGTCATTGTTAGTGCTACGACTTAACAGTAATGTTTTATAAAATGTTTTAAGTCGTTAGTTACAAGTTGGGATAGGCTCGGCACTAAGCCGTCGGGTACGACTAACCTTGTCGGTTGTCGTAGTCGCGGATTAGTGACAGTAACGACGCCCAACGAAGTAAATAACGGCTTAAAATTAGTCGTCGATATCAAAATTTTCAAGTACCGACTTTTTAGCAATAGGCTTACTGTCACCATGCTTTACAAAGAACATCGTAACGAACGCAAGCGCTACGAATATTGCAGCATACGGGAAGAAAGTGCCCCAGCCTATATTATCAATCAATAAACCAGAAAGGAAGGGCGTTACAATCTGCGCGGACATTGATGCGGTGTAATAGAAACCGGTATACTTACCAACGTCACCACCCTTAGCAAGTTCAACAACCATCGGGAAAGAGTTTACGTTTATAGTTGCCCAACCGATACCCGCAAGAGCAAATATAGGATAAGTTATTATAACATTATCAAAATAAGGAAGGAATATACCGCAAACAAACGCTAACGAAAGCATAGCTACACCCGCAAGTATAGTCTTTTTTCTACCGAATTTAGATGCAATAATACCAACGGGTATATATGCAACGACAGCAGCGGCTTGTGCTAGAATAAGCGTAAAGTTATAGTCAAAGCCTAAAATGTTTGTAGCGTATACGGAATATTTGCTAGTAATTGCATTGTAACCGATATACCAAAGCGCAACGGACGCGAGAATAAGCATAAGTGACTTGAACTCGGGTTTAGAAAGTTTGCGTTTTTCAGTAGGTTCATTTTCGTCAACGGTTTCTTCAAGGTTTAACGCCTTAGTTTCTTCTTCCATTTCTTTTGCCCATTTATTTTCTTTTACCGTTAAAATGAAAATAACAAGACCTAAAAGCATAACGCAACATACTGCAACGATATACCAACTGTATTGCATAAATTGATTTTTGGAAGTGCCAAAAATCATACCTAATACTAAAACAATTATACCGCCGGCAGTTCCCATAAGATTGATAATTGCGTTACCTTTTGAACGGAGAGGTTTTACAGTTACGTCAGGCATCAATGCAACTGCTGGAGAACGGAAAGTAGCCATAGCAATTAAAACGACTAAAAGCGTTGCAATAAACCCTACTATACCCATAGGATTTGCAAGGGTTACTTCCATAGTGAGTTCCCTTATAAGTTCTGCGTATTTTTCATCACTCAACGCGCCTTGTTCAACTGCGGGAACACCTGCGGCAATTACCTTTGCAAGTTGCGCGTTATCGATAAACGTAAGCGCTATAAAAGCAATCACGGCTGCTATGCTACCGATAAATATAAACGGGGTGCGTTTGCCGTATTTTGAACATACCTTATCTGAAATTCCACCGAAAATCGGCAACATAAATACCGCTAAAATATTATCTAACGACATTACGAAACCAGAAATTGATTGTTTTAAACCAAAGTGGTTAGTTAAAATCAACGGCACTATTGCGTCGTACGCTTGCCAAAATGCTGAGATTAAGAAAAACGCAAAACCGACGAGTATCGTCTTTTTATAATTGAGTTTCATCTTTTGTTTTCTCCTTATTTTTTATTCGGCTCAAAGCCGTATATAAGCCTGTGACAGCTTTCGCACTCTTTTATTGCGCCGAGTGAAAGCTCTTCCATAAAGCTTACCGGCATACTCGTTGCACAGAAGGGACAATAATTTAACTTCTTCGATAAGTCAAGCCCGAATACTATCGGGAATTTTTTATCCTTTCTCCTTACCGCGTATTTTTCCATCAAGGTCTTGTCGATTTGTTCCTCAAGTTTTTTAAGCTGAGCTTTTAACTTGGCAACCTCTTCCTTTTTAGAGTTTTTAAGCTCTTCGAGCTTAGGAGCGTACTCGTCGTACTGAGCTCTCATAACCTTGTTGGTTTGACCAAGCTTGCCGTACTCCTTATAAAGATCAGCCATCTCCTTGGAAATTGCGCTTATCGTTTGCTCCATTTGAGCAATTTGAGCGCAAACGTCGGCAAATTTTTTCTTTAAGTACTCAAGCTCCTCTTCGTTTTCACACGTTTCAACAGTCTTTTCGTACTCTTTTGCCGTAGCGAGATACTTTTCAAAATCGGCAATCGCCCTGTTGTAGTTCTCGGTTACCGCTTGTGCCTTAGCCTCGAGCTCGGAAAGGTTTTCCTTTACCGTTGATAAAAACTTTCTTGCAGACAAGTATTTTTTAGCCTCTTCGCTACCGTTAACCTCGTCCTCTATCGCTTTTAAGTTCTTGTCAATTTCCTGGTACTCTACGATAAGTTTTGTTTGTTCTGACATAATATTTCTCCTTGCCAAGCGAAAATTCTATTTTCGCTTGCTTATTTTTTTATAACATTAAGTCGTTCTCGACTATTGTGCAGGAAACGCCACGCAACTTATTAATTGCCCATTTGTAAAACTCTCTAAACCCATACATTTCGCTCGAGTAATGCGTTACCTGCATTACGCATTTACCCCTCTTTAGAGCGTTTAATATTACGTGGTGCTTTATATCGGAAGAAACGTACAAGTCAACGTCCGTTACGTTTTCAAGTTCAGCCTCGTCTAAACCCGAACCGCAAAAGGACGCAACCTTTTCTATCTTCCTGTTTGAATTTCCAAAAATCATAACCTTGTCGGTAAAGAAATTCTCTATATATTTTTCCTTTATATCGCCAAGGGTGAGCTCGGTATCAAATACCCTACCATAACCCACACCGTCACCTATTTGGTGAACGATTTGCATATCTCTTGCTCCCAAGCCTTTGGCGAGGAAATAGTCTATACCCTCTTTAGCGCAATCAAGATTTAAGTGCATTGATATTACGCCTATCCCTGCGTTTAAGCATTTTAATAAAGCGTTGCTATCGTAATCTAAATTTTTAATGGGCGCGTATATTGCCGGGTGATGAGTAACTATTAAGTTTGCACCAGCCTCAACCGCCTTTGCCACGCTTGTATCGGTGAGATCCAAAGTGAAAACAATACCCGTAATTTCACCCTTTACCTCGGCGATTATTCCGCTGTTATCGTAGCCACCCATTGCATTTACGAGCTTATCTGAAAGTTCCAAGGGCGCGTACTCTTCAAGCGCTTTTAATACTTCGTTGATAGTCATTTAAGTATTTTCCTTATATTTTCAAGTCTTATTTTCGCATCTTCTTTAGAAGATTTGGAGGCGCTGTTTAGCGCTATTATATCCTCGAGCATTTTTGCCTCAATCAAGAGTTTTTCTTTAAACGCATCGGGAAAATCTTTAAGGTTATCTCTGCCGTAGAGATATTCCGTTTCCAAATACTCGTCAACGCCCTCTTCGGCAACGATTGCATCGTAAAACTTACATCTATCTTTAAAGGTAAAATCTTTCAAGATTTTATAGCCTATCGATACCAAAAATCTCCTGAGCTTATCCGTGTTTTTTTGAGGTGCTAAAACCAGCCTTTTAGGAAGGCAAGGAGCGTTTGACAAAATCTTTATAATTTCCTCACCGCCCATGCCTGCAATCATAACCTCGTCGGGCAAAATATCGAAATTTTCAAACCCGTCGGAAACGATTGCTTTAACCCTATCACCATACGGCTTTAGAAGGTCGACTGCCTTTTGCAAGCTCTTGCTTGATATGTCGGATACGATAACCTTTTCAAACTTATTTTCTTTTAAAACCCTTTCGGCAATATATCCGTGGTCACAGCCGATATCGGCAAAAGTTTCCCCACGGCTTACCAGCCCAAAGAGTAAATCAAGCCTGCCGTCCATTAATCTAAATATTCTTTAAGCTTTTTAGAACGCGACGGGTGGCGGAGTTTTCTAAGTGCCTTTGCCTCGATTTGACGAATTCTCTCTCTCGTTACGTTAAACTCTTTGCCAACCTCTTCTAAGGTTCTGGGCTTGCCGTCGTCAATACCGTAACGCAAGCGTAAAACCTTTTCCTCTCTCGGAGTTAAAGTATCGAGAATGGAAATAAGTTGCTTTTTGAGCATTGCAAATGCAACTACGTCACTCGGCGACGCGGACTTTTCGTCCTCGATAAACGTTCCGAGGTTGCTATCCTCCTCTTCACCGATGGGAGTTTCCAAGGAAACGGGGTCTTGAGCGATAGTTTGAATTTCAACTACCTTTTCAACCGTTATACCCATTGCGTTTGCAATCTCTTCGGGGGTCGGTTCTCTACCGAGGTCTTGGAGGAGTTGACGGGAAATTTTAATGAGTTTGTTTATCGTTTCAACCATGTGAACGGGAATTCTTATAGTTCTCGCTTGGTCGGCGATAGCTCTCGTTATGGCTTGCCTTATCCACCAAGTTGCATAGGTTGAGAACTTAAAGCCCTTAGTGTAGTCAAACTTTTCAACGGCTTTCATAAGACCTAAGTTACCCTCTTGAATAAGGTCTAAAAGGTGCATACCACGGCCAACGTATCTCTTTGCAATAGATACAACGAGCCTGAGGTTCGCCTCGGATAAGCGCTTTTTAGCCCACTCGTCACCCTGCATCATCTTTTCGGCAAGCTCGGCCTCTTCTTCACCGGATAAAAGCGCTACTTTACCGATATCTTTGAGGTATACTTTGACGGGGTCGTCCATCGATACCTCTTTTTCAAGCTGATTTAAAAGGTCGTCGTCTTTGGAGGCAACGTCGTCATAGCTGTCGATAATATCAATGTTTTTTTCGCTGAACGCGTTGTATACCACCTCGATTTGCTCGGGGGTTACCTTGTGCTTTTCAAGCCTATCCATAAGTTCGTCTGCCTTTACGAACTTTTTATCGCCGAAATAGGTTAATAATTCTTGGGTTATTTCGTTAAGTTTTTCAGTTGATACGCTCATAATTTTCTCCGTTTAAAATTTAGAAATTTCAGTAGTCTTTTCCGCAATAAGCATAGCAAGCTTTGCCTTTGCAGTTTCGTCTATCTCATTTTTGTAAAGTTCGTTAAGATTTTTTAAATCTTCCGATAAATTGTTCCTTTTAACTACGCTAAAGCAGTCTTTATAGAACCTTTCTTCCTGCTCGGGTGAGGAAAGCTTATCACCTGCAGACAGTATTGCGTTAAGCTCAGAAAGTCCCTCCTCGCCTACCACCGTTTGCAGTTTCGATATCTCGCTTACGCCTGAAAATATTATCGCCTCGCAAACGTTTTCCCTAACGCCGTCACTAAAATACAAGTTGGACACCTCGCCCACTTTAGCAAACGGCTTTGAGTTGATAACCGCCCACAGCACCGTTCTTTCAGCGATGGATAACCTATCCGTTTTAAGCGATTTTATCTCTTCGATTTTAGGCTCGCGTTCGCGCTTGGGAACGGTTATACTTCCGCTTTCAAGGTCGCGCTTTAACGACTGGTAACTTATGCCGGATACCGCGCTCACTTTATTGAGTAGCTCTTCCTTTAAAAACTCGCTCTTTACCGTTCTTATAAGGTCTAAGCACTCGGCTAAGTATTTTCTCTTATCGGAATCGTCAGTCAAATCTTTGCCCTTGCGAATAAGCGAGAGTTTAAAGTCAATAAGAGGCTGAGCTTTGGCAAGAAGGTTTGAATAACCCTCTGCGCCGTACTTCTTAATAACGTCGTCAGGGTCTAAACCTTCGGGAAGGTTAACTACCTTTACCTCAAAGCCCTCGTCTTCAAAAATATCAAGACTTCTAACCGTTGCCTTTTGCCCTGCACCGTCACCGTCGTAACTCACTAGTACCTTTGAGGTGTAGCGCTTTAAAAGCTTTGCCTGAGATAGAGTTAAACTCGTTCCCATAGAGGCAACAACGTTTTTAAAGCCTGCCATGTATAGAGAAATCGCGTCCATATACCCCTCTACCATAATAACGTAGTCGAGGTCGGTTTCCTGACGGATTTGCTTTAAGTTGTTTATGTTGTATAAGGTGTTTTTCTTGTTGAATAAAGTGGTTTCGGAGGTGTTTTTGTACTTGCCAAAACCTTTATCTTCTAAAATTCTTCCGCCAAACGCTATAACCTTTCCCATCGAGTTGATTATGGGAATAATAAGTCTTTCAGCCTCAAAATCGTAAACGCCCTTTTTGCCCATTGAGCACGCGCCGGAGGCTATCATCTCTTCATCGGTATAACCCTTGCTCTTAAGATGATTTACCAAGCCGTAATAATCGAGCGAAACGCCTATGCCAAAGTGGCGAACAGCCTTTGCATCAAGCCCGCGCTTGTAAAGATATTCAAGCCAAACTCCAGCCCTTTCATCGTTTAAGTTTTTAGCGTAGAAGATTGCCGATTCGCGCATTAACGCGTAAAGCCTGTCCTTTTTACGCCTGCTTTCCTTTGCCTGTTCCTCGTTTTTAAAGTCACTCTCGGGAATGGGCATTTTTACGCGCTCGGCAAGAATTTTTACCGCGTCGAAAAAGTCAACCGTTTCAACTTCTTGAATAAACTTAATAACGTCACCGCCCTTACCGCAACCAAAGCAATGGTAAAACTGCCCCGGCTCGTTTACGGTAAACGACGGCGTTTTCTCCGTATGCCCGGGTAGCGGACAGCACGCCCAGTAATTAGTCGACCCCTTTCTCACGAGATTGCAATACCGACTTACCACGTCTACTATGTTGTTTTTACTTTTGAGTTCTTCAATGAACTTCTCGTCAAAAGTCGGCATAGCCTCTCCTTAAAAACTTTGTGGAATAAAAATTTGTGTAAAGGTGCTTATTGCGTACCTATCCGTCATCGAGGAAAGATAGTCGCATATAACCGTTTCAAGCGGATATTTTTTAAGTAATTCGAGATAGTTTTCGGGGAGCTTTGAGGGATTTTCCTTAAAGTACCCGTACATACTCGAAATCATATAACCTGCCCTCTCCTCCTCTTTTTTGGCGGTTGGCATCATATAAACTTTGTCAAACATAAACGCGCGGAGCTCTTTCATCGCCCCGTCAACGTCTGGCGATAACGATATAACAGGCTTGTTTAAGCTGTTTTCGTACGCCGAATTTATCATTACGTTGATGCGTTCTCTCGACGTTTTGCCAAGGTATTTTAAAACTGAATAAGGCAATCCGTCCGCCTTGATAATTCCCGCTCTAATAGCATCGTCAACGTCGTGATTTAAATACGCTATTCTATCTGAAATTGAAACGACTTGACCCTCTAAGGTCTTTGGCGACGTTCCCGTTTTATGATTTAAAATACCGTCCCTTACCTCTTCGGTGAGATTTAAGCCTTGACCTCCGTTTTCCAAAACGTCAACAACCCTTAGGGACTGCTCGTTGTGCTTAAACCCGTTTGGGCTAAGCTTACTAAGCACCCTCTCGCCTGCGTGACCGAAAGGCGTGTGACCCAAATCGTGCCCGAGTGCTATTGCCTCGGTTAAGTCCTCATTGAGCGCGAGCGCGCGCGAAATAGACCTTGCAATTTGAGAAACGTCCAACGTGTGCGTCAGCCTCGTCATATAATGGTCACCCTCGGGTGAGAAAAAGACTTGCGTTTTATTCTTGAGCCTGATAAATGCGCGAGAATAGATTATCCTATCCCTATCGCGCTGAAAGTCAGTTCGCATAGGACAGGGCTGTTCTTCGCGTAACCTCCCCTTTGATTCGGATGATTTAACCGCAAAAGGAGATAAAAACGCCTCTTCTTTTTTGATAGTCAACTGTTTTACGGATAACATACTCAATTAAAATATACCCTTGAATTTTTAAAAATACTTTTTTAAAAGCCGTTTTTTAGCAAAAAATTTTAAAAATCTTGCCGTTAGTTTCACTTTGCAACAGTATTTTGTAAAGTTCCTCTCCCGCATCTTTTGCGGTAGGAACGCTCTCAAGCCCGCACTCTTTAACGAAAGCGAGCTTATCCTCACTTGATAAATGAGCGTTCATAGCAGTATCAACAAGCCCGAACGCCACGGCGGATACCGAAATATCGCTACCCTCAAGCTCTTCCGATAAGGCGCGAGTTAAACCTATAACTCCAGCTTTCGTAGCCGAGTACAAAGCCTCGCAAGACCCACCCTCTAAGCCGAACACCGAGGATACGTTGATTATTTTTCCGCCACCTAAAAGCATTGCGTTTACCGCGTGCTTATTCACGAGCATAGTGCCCTTTAGATTTACCGAGATTAATTTGTCAATCTCCTCAACCCCAACGTCAATAAAAGGTTTTTGCTTAAGGGCAATGCCTGCGTTTGAAATAACTGCAGATACCCTGCCAAAATCTCTTTTAACGCGTGCAAAAAGCTCAATAACGTCACTCTCAACGGAAACGTCACACCGTATCATAGGTATGTTATATTGTGAGTTTAAAAGCTGGGCGCAATCTTTGGAGGAATTGTACGTGCCAACTACTAAAAAACCCTCGTTCTTTAGTTTTATAGCCGTTTCCCTACCTATCCCAGAGGACGCACCCGTGATAATTACCGTTGCCATAATAAATGCAAAAACCTGACAGTTAAAGCCCTGCCAGGTAAAAATAAATTATTTTTTAACTCTTTCCATGTATTCACCGGTACGGGTATCAATACGAATGATATCACCCTCGTTAACGAACATGGGAACTTGAATGTAAAGACCGGTTTCAATCTTAACCTGCTTGGTAGCGTTGGTTGCGGTGTTACCAGCAACGCTCGGCTCTGCCTCGGTTACTAAGAGTTCAACGAAGTTTTCACACTCAACAGAGAAGGCCTTACCTTTATAGAACTTAACCGTTACGGGATCGTTTTCCTTAACGTACTTGAGCGCGTCTTCTACTTGGTCGTAGTTAAGAGGTTCCATATTGTACTCCTCGTCCATGAAATAGTAGAGCTCACCGTCGTTATAAGAATAAGTCATCTTATTGGTTTCGATAATAGCGTTCTCAAACTTTTCAGTCGGGTTGAAGGTAATTTGTAAAACCTTACCGTCAATTACGTTTTTAAGAGTGGTCCTTACGAACGCTGCACCCTTACCCGGCTTAACGTGAAGGAAATCAACTACTGTGAAGATTTTTCCTTCGTATTCGATAGTTACGCCTTTTCTTAAATCGCCTGCTAATACCATATTAAAATTTTCTCCTTGAAAAATATTTTTATTTTTAACCTCGATAATTAAAAGGGATTACCTTATTATCAAAAGGTCTTTATCAGTTGTCATAAGTGATACGCACTTGCCGTCAACAAGCGTTACCGTATCTTCAATTCGCACGCCGAACTCGCCCTCTAAATAAACGCCCGGCTCTACGGAAAACACCATTCCGTCTTTTAAAACAGTATCCGAAGTTGGCTTTAAAGTTGGAAATTCGTGAACCTTAACGCCTATTCCATGACCTAAAGAATGATAAAACTTATCGCCGTAGCCGTATTCGTTTAGATACTCTCTTGCAATAGCGTCCGCCTCGCAACATTTCATACCGGAACGAATTTCGTTAACAGCTTTTGAGTGTGCGTTTTTTACTGCGCTATAAACGCTTGTAAATTGCTCGGTGGGCTCGCCAAAAAACAAAGTTCTCGTAATATCGGATAAAAAGCCGTTGTACCTACACCCAAAGTCCATTAGGATAGGAGTGTTCTTTTCAAGCTTAACGCTACCCGTTTTGTAATGGGGAACGGAACTACCCTTGCCAAACGCTACGATAGTTTCAAACCCAACGCCACCGCCAAGCCTTTTAAAATTGTGCTCAAGCTCGGCTGAAAGTTCAAGCTCGGTTATGCCCTCTTTTATAAACGGCAAAGTTTTTAAAAACGCCTGTTCGGCAATCGAGCACGCTTTTTTTATCGTTGAAAGCTGGCGCTCCGTCTTTATCGCGTAAACGCTTTCTAAACTTTCGCTACAATCGTATAAAGAATACCCTAAACTTTCAAGCTCTTTATAAGTTAACGCACTCGTGTAACCGTATATTAGTCCTATTTGATTAACGCCCAAAGTCTTTATAAAGGTTTGGTAGGGAGAAACGGCGTTTAAATAAACGGTTGCGTTTGCAAATTTTAAAGCATCTTCGAAATATCTTTTATCGGTAAAGAGATAATTTTGCCCGTTATAGATAACTAAAAGCCCGTCTTCAACGTAAAAACCCGTATGATAAAATATCAAATCGCCGTCAGTTATTACAACCGCGCTTTTTAAAACCTCTCGCATACGTAAATATATTAACATATTTATACTATTAAGTCAACTGTGCGCGCGCAAATTTTTGGCTTTTGAAAGCGTTTCTACAAAATATTACTCAGCCCAACCTTCTTTTTCTTTTCCCCTTTTGCAAAAACGCTTGAAAAAAATTTAAAAAACAGTTATAATAGCCTTATGAAAAACAAAGAGCAGTTTAACGGTATAGTTGCACATAACATTGCAAAATACCGTAAATTTAATAACCTCACCCAACTCGCTTTAGCTGAAAAGCTCAATTATTCAGACAAGGCGGTTGCAAAGTGGGAGAGCGGGGAAAGTTTGCCGGACGCATTTGTTTTATACCAAATCGCATCGATTTTCGGCATAACTTTAAACGATTTACTATCGGAGAGAAAGGGCGTTAAAATGCCGTCTACGAAAATTAAATCGATAATCGTTCCAACGCTTGCAAACTGTATCGTGTGGCTCGTTGCTCTACTTGCGTTTATAACGCTCAGCGCCGTGTTTGACGGAGCTGTTAGGAGCTGGCTTGCCTTTATCGTTGCAATCCCCGTAACGTTTATCCTATTTTTAATTTTCGGTTGCGTTTATAAAAACACCCTACTCCAGTTCATCTCAATCTCCTGCCTTATATGGTCAACCATTTTAACGGTGTATCTATTCTTAGTTGGGATTTTCAAAATAGCAAACTACCTCTACTTTATAGGTATTCCCATACAAATTGCGTTTATCATTAAATACGCGGTGTTGTTCGCTCCATTTCTTAACAAACTTAAAAAGAAAACGAAGTCTTGATTGACTTCGTTTTTTTATTAAATTTCAATCTATCACCATTAAAGCATAGGCGCAAATATTCTAACAAGCGAGCATATAAACCGCTGCAATAGGTTGTTTTTAAGTTTATCACTCTCTATTTTCTCAGATTTATCAAGAGTGTATAAAATATCCTCTTTAATACTCGGAATACAACCCGTTTTGTACATAAACACGCCGTTTTCAAAGTGGTGAACGAGCGAGCGATAATCTAAGTTTACAGTTCCTACCATTGCGTACTCGTCGTCCACAAGATAGGTTTTAGCGTGGATAAACCCGGGAGTGTATTCGTAAATTTGAACGCCTGCGCTCATCAACCTGTGATAGTAGCTTTTACTCATTATAAACACGAGCTTTTTATCAGGGATATGAGGCAAAATAATTTTCACGTCAACACCGCGTAGCGACGCGTTTTCTATATCGGTTAAAAGGTCGTTATCGATAATAAGGTAAGGAGTTGTTATATACGCGTATCTCTTTGCACTCGCGAGCATATTTTGAATAACCGCCTTTGAAACTTGCCTTGGGTAAACCGGTTTAGGTCCGTCGCCAAACGGCATTACGTAGCCACCGCTCGAAATATCGTTAATCTTCGGGTAGCAATCTTTATTAAACTCAGGTTGATTTTTACTATTTAAACTAAAGTCAACGCAAAAAAGCTTTGTAAGCTCGTAAACAGCCTTGCCCTCGAGGCGCAAGCCACAGTCCTTCCAGTGCCCAAAACGCTCGATTTTATTGATGTATTCATCAGCCAAGTTAAACCCACCGGTGTAACCTATCTTCCCGTCGATAATAAGCATTTTTCTGTGATTGCGGTTGTTAAACTCCCCGTCCGCATTGCCTCTTAAGCGAGAAAATTGCAACGCTTTAATGCCGAGCTTTTCTAACTTGCTATCGTAACTTGCAGGAAGAGTTCGCATACAGCCTATATCATCGTATAAAACCCTTACGTCAACGCCATCTTTAGCTTTTTCGGTAAGAATTTCTAAAACGGAATCCCAAAAAACGCCCTTTTCGATTATAAAAAACTCTAAATATATAAATTTTTCAGCATTTTTAAGGTCTAAAAGCAAGTCTTTTCTAAGCACCTCGATATCGCCGTAGTACTTTTCGTTCGAGCCGTTAAATAGCTTTGCTCCCGATACCTTTTTGAGCATATTGAATTGATTATAAGCAGTCAAATCTAAATCTTTTAAAGTTGTAAAATTTTCCTCATCGGACAGCGTATATCCATCGTTAAACGCCTTTATAAGTCTTTTTCGATAACGCCTACTAAGTTTTCTTTCAGAAAACATAAAGTACAGCATAAACCCTGCAACGGGTATTAAGAGAACGACGAGTAGCCAAGGCACTTTATAATCGGGATTATTATCTGACGCAACTATTTTTAGTATGCAAGAAATTTGCGTTAAGAGCGCTAGAATATAAAAATAGGGAACGTAGTAACACATCCAAATAACAATGCCTATTATTGCTAAAATTTCAAGCACGATCAAATGCATTGCAATTAAAAACCTAAGCGGTACGTATTTAATTTTTTTCGGTTGGTACTTTTTCATTTTCAACTCCGCCTTTACAATTCTTGCGACTAATTTTATTGATAAAACTATCGAAAAATCCGTTTAGTTTTTCGGAATAAACAAGAGATAGAACGAACGCCGTTACGCCTAATGCAACTAACGCTATGATTATAACGAGCCCAAAGCCACTATATGATATGACCTCGCCCGATAAAAATAGGAGGTTTCCGCCTATCGAGGTAACTCTTGTTATTAGCTGGGCTATTATAAAAAACGTAAAACTTACGGGAAGTGCTCCCGCGAGCGAGCATAGAAAATCATCGGGGAAAAACGGGAATAAAAAGGCAAAGAACAAAAACACCTTTTCCCTACCCTTTAACCGAGCAATCCAAGCCTCGAGTTTATCCCTTCCTCCTGCAAGCCAAGATAAAAAAGGCTTTCCAAGCCACCTTCCTAAATAAAAGGCTATTATCGAACCTATAATCAAACCGATAAAAGAATATGCGTAAGATAGCCATAGCCCGAAAAGATAATTACCTGCAAGTATAGTAACGGTTGACGGAATAGGTATAAAAGTAACTTGCAAAACCGTAACTATTATGAACGCAAGCGGAGCAAGAACCCCAAACCCCTCTACAAAAGATTGAATTTGCTCGCGCGTTAAATTCGTTAATCCTAACGCCTTTAGTAAAAAATATATCGCAACTACGAGTAATAATACTACTCCTATCGTCACTAAAATCTTAGTAATAAGTTTCTTCTTCATACTGTATAGTATAATTTTAACATTAAAGTTATAAAATAACAGTTAAAATTATGTAAAATTTTTGTTAAAGACAATTTCAGACAAAATTAGCGCCGTGCTTTCCCTTAAGCACGGCGCTATTTCTTATTTAAAGTACAATTCTTGCATATATTTTGCGTCAATATCCTGAGTTCCTGCACTCTCGGATACAACGTATGGTTCTATTCCCTTTTGCTTTAGCGCAACGATAAAATCTTCAGGGCTTGGGCCGTATTCGCTATCCTCAAAAGTCAAGTGTTTTACCTCGCCCTTTCCCGAATACATAATCTTTGAAAAGTGAACGTGCATATTATTAAGCTTATCGTATCCAAGCCCACTTTCAATAGTGTTGAATATATCCATATAATCGTTAGGCGATTTAAGTGAGCCTTGCCATAGAGAGTTTACGTGGCCAAAGTCTACGCACGGATAATAAAACGGAGCAAGCTTACAAAATTCAACTATTTCTAAAACCGTTCCTATCTGCGCCGATTTACCCATTGTTTCGGGGCAAATAATCATATCGTCAAAACCGTTCTCTCGTATTTTATCAGCGAGTATTTTAAGCCTTTCTATCGTTAATTTTACAGCCTCAGCCCTATCCAACTTACCTTGGGCGGCGGGGTGGAAAACAGCTCTTTTTGCACCCATCAATTTACCTATCTTTAACGAACTTAAAACGTAGCCGTAGGAGTTTTCAACCTTTTGTTCGTCAACCCCTGCAAAGTTGATAAAATAGGGGCAATGAACGCTTATCTCAACGCCTGCATCTTTAAAACTTTCGCCTATCTCGATAGCCTTTTGCTCGGATACGTTAACGCCCCTTCCAAACGAGTATTCAAAGGCGTTAAGCCCCATATTTTTAACCCATAAAGCAGAGTGCGAACTACCGGAAAAACCGCTTGCGTGATACGCCTCGCTGTTCCCGCTTGGACCAAATTTTATCATAAAGTATACCTCTTATCTTTCTCAAGTTGAGCAGTTAATTCTTCAACCGAAGAAAACTTTTCAATATCTCGTATTCTATCCTTAAAATAGACCGTGAGCACTTTGTTATATAAGTCACCGTTAAATTTAGCGATATAAGTTTCAACAGTGTATTCCTCGCCGTTTACGGTTGGTTGAGCGCCACAGTTAGTAATTGAATTATACCTTTTTCCGTCAATAAACACGTACGTTGAGTACACCCCACTCTTTATAGGGTGCTTTGAACTATCTATCTTTTGGTTGGCGGTGGGAAATCCCAAAGTCCTCCCGAGCCCTTTGCCTTTTAAAACCTCGCCCGATATAAAATAATCGCTACCAAGATATGCGTTCGCCAAAGCAATATCGCCGTTTGTAAGCGCCTCTTTTATATTAGAAGAAGAGTATTTTTCCTCGCCGTTTCCAAGCAGTTTTTCGGTGAACACCTTGTCTTTTCCAAAAAAGTCAATTAGCGTTTGAACGTTTCCAAGCGCGCCTTTACCAAAAGTAAAATCCTCGCCAGATACCACCGCTTGAACGTTATAATAAGAGGAAAGTTCAGCCAAAAATTCACCCTTGGTTTTTGACATAAACGCCCTATCAAGCGCTTTTATGATAATCACGTCTACTTTAAGGCTGGAAATTTTACGTATCCTTTCTTCGAGGGTAAACACGTCCTTTTTAGCTTTTCCACCCGTAAAAATTAACGCGCCTGACAATAAGCCCTTTTCCTTTGCAACGCAAACAGCCTTTTCTAATACGGCAACGTGGCCTTTGTGCACGGCGTCAAAGTACCCGAGAGCAAGTATTAAGTTTTCAGGGGCTTTTTCGCCGTAGTTAAGTATAATCATAAATCTTTAATAAACGCTTTTATCTTTAACGATTTATCTTTTGCTATGCCTATTCCTATAAAAGAATTATCACTTGCGTAGACGGAATAAACGCCGTCCTCTTTACAAAAATCAAAAGGTCTGCCGTTTAAAAGTTCCGTCGTTTCAAAATCGTTGAGAGTAATTTTTTCATAGCTTAAAACGCTGTCCGGCTGAACTATTAACTCGCTTAAGTTTTCAACCTTTCTCAAATCTTCTTCCGCAATTGCGGTTTCCTCGGTGAAAGCTCCACTTTTAGTCCTTTTAAGCTTTGTCATAGTGGCAAACGTATTAAGAAGGCTTGCCATATCGCGACAAATTGAGCGAATGTAAGTTCCTCCCTTACACGTTATCTTTAAGTTTGCCTTACCAAAGTTGTAATCGAGTAACACTATCTCGTCGATTTCCACCTCTTTCGGCTTTAACTCAACAGTAACGCCACGCCTTGCCAAATCATAGCTCCTTTGCCCACCTACGTTTTTTGCACTAAACATGGGCGGAACTTGGCTAATTTTGCCAACGAGAGAGGGAATTACTCTTAAAATATCCTCTTTGCTTGGTATTGAACCACCGTCACTCACAACCTTTCCACCTCTATCTAAGGTATCGGTTTGATAACCAAAGGTAAATTCGGCAACGTACTCTTTTTGCTTATCGAGCAAAAAGTCGAAAAGCCTAGTAGACTTTCCGATTGCAAGTGGCAAAACGCCTTCGGCAAGAGGGTCTAAAGTTCCCAAATGCCCTATTTTACAGCCCTTAAAGAGTTTTTTTATTCTGTTTATAGCATAAGCCGAGGATATTCCGCTCGGCTTATAGTAATTTATAAATCCATTCATTGTAATCAAAGTCTTTGCTTAACGTTGAAAACGAGCTTGTCGATAATATCTTCCAAATACCCGTTAAGTAGCGCTCCGCTCGCCTGAACGTGACCGCCACCACCGTATATGGAGGCTATCTCGTTAACGTCAACCTTCCCCTTACTTCTAAGGCTTATTTTATACCTGTTTTTACCCGTTTCAAGAAGGGAAATGGCAACCTCTACGCTGTTAACCGTCATAGGATAATCGATAAAGCCCTCAGTCATATTGTCAACCGCGCCACTCTCTTCAATATCCTTTCTCGATATAACTATAACTCCCACTTTATCCTCTTCGTAAAATCTCATTTTGGATATTACTTTTGAATAAAGTATCGCCCTCTCTTTAGGCTGGTCTTTGAAATTCCTCTTCATTATGTAATGAAGGTCAGCTCCCGCCTTTTTAAGCTCGGATGCAATCAAAAGCGTTCTATCTTCTACGTTTGAATGATTGAACGCGCCAGTATCGGTAACGATGCCCGTGAGGAGCGAGGTTGCAATCTCGTTATCAATTTCAACGCCAAGTTCTTTTATGAGAGCGTAGATAATCTCACAAGTCGCAGCCGAGTCTTCAACGTAATTAAACTTTGCATAGCGAGTGTTTGAAACGTGATGGTCGATATTAAAAGTGTTTTTATGCTTGCAAAACTTGCCGTAAAGTTCGGTGAACATATACTCGTTAGCACAGTCAACGGCGATAAACGCATCGTATTTTGCGTCCTTATCAACCACCTTTGAATACTCGCTCGCAGTCTTGATATATCTCAGCTTTTCAGGAATATCGTAATGACACGCTAAATCCGCGCGCACACCCTTTTTTATAAGGGCAAGGCGCAACGCGGTTGCACTACCCACGGTATCCCCGTCCGGTCTATTATGGCTGAAAATCAAAACCGACTTAGCCTTTGAAATTTCAGTTGTTATCTCCGCTATCGTCATTATTTTCTCCATAGGTAAGACCTGCCAAGATAGTATCTATCTTGTTTCCGTACTCGCTGGCCCCGTCACGATAAAACCTAAGTTCAGGAACGTAGCGAATAGTGGTGAGGCGCGCAAGCTCGCGCCTTATATCAACGGAAGATAAGGCAATAGCATCAAAAGTAGCTTTTGCCTTTTCCTCGCTCGTTGAATACACGCTTATATATACCTTTGCATGCTTGAGATCTGGCGAAACGTCAACCTCCGTTACCGAAAACATCTCCGTTGCGCCTTGGATATCAAGTTTATTGCTAATAACCTCGTAAATGAGCTTTCTAAACTCACTATTGAGCCTGTCTGTTCTCTTGCCTTTCATAGTTTACGCCTTTTGCTCTTCTACGATATAGCACTCGATAAAGTCACCGATTTTAATATCGTCAAACTTCTCGATAGACATACCGCACTCAAAGCCCTGTTGAACTTCCTTAACGTCGTCTTTAAAGCGCTTGAGTTGAAGTACGTTACCCTCACAAATCATAACGTCGTCACGATAAATTCTAAGTTTGCCGTTACGAACGATTTTACCGTCGGTAACGTAACAACCTGCAACCGTGCCAACGCCGGTAATCTTGAACGTTTCACGAACTTCGGCTTTGCCCATATATACGTCGCTAAACTTGGGAGCGAGCATACCCTTGAGTGCCTTCTGAACGTCGTCAATCGCCTCGTAAATAACTCTATATAACTTAACGTCAATCTTGTTTTGCTCAGCCAAAGCTTTAGCTTTGGTGTCAGGACGAACGTTAAAGCCTATGATAATTGAATTTGAAGAATCTGCAAGGTTTACGTCCGTTTCCGAAATAGCGCCAACCGCCGAGTGAATAACGTTTACCTTAACCTCGTCGTTAGAAAGTTCAAGCATTGATTGCTTGATTGCCTCTACCGAACCTTGAACGTCCGCCTTTACGATAAGGTTGAGGTTCTTAAGGTCACCCGAGGATACCTTGGAGAACAAGTCGTCAAGAGAAATCTTTTGCTGTTCTCTAATCATTTCTTCTCTTTCTCTATTCTTTCTCTCGCTTGCAACGAGTGCGCCGAGTTTAGCCTCTTCAACAGCGAATAAACTGTCGCCTGCGTTGGGAACGGATTCTAAGCCGAGAATTGATACGGGCATTGACGGACCTGCCGTCTTAACGTTTCTGCCCTTATCGTCAACCATCGCTCTAACCTTACCGGTAATAGTGCCTGCAACGAGATAATCGCCGACCTTTAAAGTACCCTTTTGAACGAGTACGGTTGCAACCGGGCCTTTACCCTTATCGAGCTTAGCCTCGACGATAATACCCTTTGCCATACGGTCGGGATTAGCTTTAAGTTCCTTCATTTCAGCCGATAAAATAACCGTTTCTAAAAGTTCGTCAATACCGGCACCCGTCTTTGCAGATACGGGAACGAGAGCAACGTCACCACCCCATTCTTCAACTAAGATTTCTTGGTCGGCAAGACCTTTCTTAACCCTTTCGATATCGGCAGTTTGCTTATCCATCTTGTTTGCGGCAACTATAATAGTTACGCCAGCCGCTTTTGCGTGGTGAATTGCCTCTATAGTCTGGGGCATAATACCATCGTCCGCCGCTACTACTATTATTGCAATATCAGTAAGCTGTGCACCGCGCGCTCTCATTGCAGTAAACGCTGCGTGACCGGGCGTATCTAAGAAGGTAACGGTTTCACCGTTAACTGTAACGGTGTAAGCACCGATATGCTGGGTTATACCACCAGCCTCGCCTGCAGTAACGTTGGCGTTTCTAATTCTATCAAGTAGTGAGGTTTTACCGTGGTCAACGTGACCCATAACGGTAACGACGGGAGGACGCTTAACAAGCTTAGCCTCATCCTCATCTTCGTCCTTAAAGCCCTCGCTAAGCACGTCTTCCGCGGTCTTATCAAGCTTAAGCTCAAGTTCAATTCCAAGCTCCGCTGCGATAAAGCCTGCGGTATCGTAGTCGATAGAGTCGT
>JAFQEV010000029.1 GCA_017398825.1 Clostridia bacterium | reverse complement strand
GTATTTAAACACGGCAATAAAAAACTCCGCTGAGTGCGGAGTTTTTTTATTTACTTAAAACTTAACGTCAAGCGGGTTTTGAGCGTGAGCTGTTTCAATAACGCTTATAACCATTGCCGCCTCTTCGGGAGTAACAAAGAGCTTATCGCCGTTAACGAGCGTATTGTAAACGCTTTCGTATACCTTTGCCGTGCCGATATCAAAAGCAGTTCCCTCGTAATCACCACTTTCTTCGTGAGTGATAAGCTTTTCAGAGCAATATAAGGGATTTCCGTTTTCGTCTTGCAAGGATTCCTCGATTACCGGCTGAACGGGGTTCTCACCGTCAACGATATATTTGAGTTTATACCAAGAGGGAGTACTCATAAGCGTGCCCTTAGAGCCTTGAACTTTGATGTTATAACCGCTGAACGCGTCAGTAGAGTTGATTTCAATATCGATAAGGGGCTTTTCGGGAGCGGTGAGAAGAATTTTAACGTAGTCCTCAGCATCACCACTAGTTAAGGCAAGGTCAAGCTTAGAGTATGCTACCTTGAAGTTGTTATCGAAATCTAAAAATCCAAGACCGATTGCAATGGGGTGCGGACCGGTATTGTACGCGCTACCGCCAACCTTCTTTTGAAGAGTTTGCCAGTCCCAACGGCGAGCAAAACCGCTGTAACGAATACTTACCTGCTTAACATCGCCTAAAACGCCGTCCTCGATAAGTTTTTTAGCGTGAACGAAGAAAGGAGCGGGCTGAGAGTTGTGGAATACCGCAAGCATAACACCCTTTTCCTTTGCGATGCGAATGAGGTTATCGCACTCGTAACGAGTTTTAGCAAACGGCTTATCAACCATAACGTTAAAACCGTGCTCTAAAAGGTCCTTAGTTATATCGTAGTGCATTTCGGAATACGAAACGTTAACAACGAGGTCGATGTCCTTTTTGTCAAAGAGTTCAGTATAATCGGAAAGACCTTTAGCGCCTTGATACCACTCTTCAGAGTTCTTGCGCCTCCTCTCGTCCTTTTCAACAACGTACTTTACGTTAAAGTAAACGTTTCTTTCTGAAAGGTAATAAGAGCCGTGAATGCTCTTACCTGATCTTCCTTGACCGATAATTGCAACATTGAGTTTTTTCATAATAATCTCCATAAAAATTATTTATTATTTCCAAAAATAAACAGATTTTGTCCATTTTTTGTTGTAAATTGAATAGCGTTGTGCTAAACTTTAACTATGATTTTAGATTTAAAAAATTTAACTTACAATCACGTTGTATTTAAAAACCCCAAGGTAAATAGCGATTTTAAAAATCACTCGCACAACGTTTACGAACTACTCTTCTTTATAAAAGGCGAGGCATCTTACGTAATTGAGAATAGAAAATACGACCTTAAGAAGAACGATTTGGTATTTATTCGACCAAACCTATATCACTACGTTCAAATAAACTCAAACGCCGAGTATGAAAGAATTAACGTTTCGTTTGACTCAAGCGTGGTGAGCCGAGAGCTTTTAAAGAAAATCCCTAAAGAGATCGAGGTTGTAAACTGCCCACCAAGCAGTATACTTTCAGAAATATTCGGGCGTATGGAATATTACTCGGCAAACTTATTAGATATTGAATTTGCCGACGTTTTGACCTCTCTTTTAAAAGAGGTTTTTTACGCCCTAAGCTTATCTTCTGACGGAATTTTAAATATCCCCTCCGAAATATCGCCCCTGCTTACCAAAATTTTAAAGTATTTAAACGATAATTTATTCACCGTTTCCTCTATTAAAGAGATTGCTGACGAATTTTTCGTTACCGAACAATACCTTCATAGAATTTTCCAAACCCAGCTTAAAATAACGCCTAAAAAATACATCAACGCAAAGCGCTTATCTCATGCCCAAAAGCTTATCCAACGCGGTAAAAAGCCGGTTGACGTGTATTCCGAGTGCGGGTTTGAAACGTACGTTGGTTTTTACAAACAATACGTTAACACCTTTGGTTATTCACCCTCTAAAGAAAAGTGTTTAACCGACCTAAAGCCTTAGATTTAAGGCTTTTTAAATTACCTTTTTACCTAAAACAAATACGTCTGACACGGCGATATTATCATCAAACACAACAACGTCCGCATCACAGCCTTGTTTGAGCTCACCCTTGTTAAGCCCCATAACCTTTGCAGGCGTTTTAGTGAGCATTGAAACTGAATAAGGGATTGAATATCCACAGCCGAAAACTAAGGTTTTAATCAAGCCGTCACAAGTTGCTATGCTACCGGCAAAGCCCGTTCCGTCTTTGAGTTTACAAACGCCTTCCTCTACCACGTATTCAACACCGCTCATAACCCCTTCGGTAACGTTAGAGCCTGCAATTTCTAAGCTATCGGTAATAAGGCACACCTTATCTTCACCCTTAATTTTGATTATCATATTGATAAGTTCGTGAGGAAGATGCTTGCCGTCTGCAATAATTTCAACGAAAAGCTCGTCTAATAGGTAAGCGCTTTCTATAACGCCTAAAATTCTAAAGCCTTTTTCTCTTTTTACGGTAGAAGTACAGCTATATAAATGAGTTATCAAATTACAGTCGTTTGCAACGGCTTTTTTCATATCGTCATAGCACGCGTCGCTATGCCCTGCGGACGCAACGATGCCGTGTTTTGTAATAAATGAGCAAAACTCGCCGTCTTTATCGTTTTCGGGAGCGTACGTCCAACGAACGATATCACTACCAAAATCATAAACTAATTTTTCATATTCCGCTTTAACGGGTGCTTTTATAAAACTACCCGACTGCGCTCCGCTTTGATTTTTAGAAAGATACGGACCCTCGAGGTGAGCGCCTATTATATTTGCTTTGCCTCTTCCTCTCTTTTTAGCCTCGGAAATATCTTTAACTGCACTAACCATAACTGAAAAATCATCAGTAGAAATGGTGGGCACAATGGAGGTGGTGCCGTGCTTTACGTGGAAATCACACGCATTTATAACGCTTTCAACCGAGCCCGAGATAAACGGATAGCCACCACCGCCGTGGGTGTGAATATCTATAAAGCCGGGGCTTACGTATTTGCCTGTATAATCGTAGGTCGTTTCGCAAGGAATATCCTCGTTAGTAACCCATTTAATCAAGCCGTTTTCGATATAAACGTAACCGTCAAAAAGTTCTTTTCCTACGATAATTTTATCACTTTTAATCTTAATCATAATAATTTTGAACTCTCGTCATCAAGATAGAGGACGCAATTTCCCGTGCGCCTTAAAATACTTGCCGGGCAATCTTCGCTAATTTCACCGTTAACCGTCCTATAGACTGCATTTGCCTTAGTAGGAGCAGGTACTATACAAAATAGATAAGGTGCTTTAACAAGGGTTGGAACGGTTAAAGTTAAAGCGGTTTTGGGAACTTTATCAATGCTTTCAAAGCAACCATCGTTAACTTGTTGTTGACGGCAAGTTTGGTCAAGCTCTACGGGCTTTACAACCTTTTCATCGTTAAAGTCAGCGACGCCGGGGTCGTTAAACGCGATGTGCCCGTTCTCGCCTATTCCTAAAACTACGATATCGGTAGGATATTTCTGCAAAAGCGCCGAATATCTTTCAGCCTCTTTTTCCGCATCAACGGCAGTCGCGTCAATTAGGTTTACACTTTTAAACGGAACGAGAGAGAATATGCTCCTTTTTAAGAAATTGCCAAAGCCCTGAGGCGCATCGCCGTCAAGCCCGATATACTCATCCATATGGAAAGCGTTAACTCTATTCCACTCGATATCTTTATCGGATACAAGCGCTTTCAAAACGTCGTTTTGCGAGGGTGCTGCAGCGAAAATCATATTGATTTCACTTTTTGTGCCAAGTAGCTCAACGATTTTATCCTTAATATCCTTTGCCGAACACTCGCCCATTAAGGTGCGGTTTTCATATACGTTTACTTTTAATTTATCTTTAATAAATGATTTCACAATAACACTTCCAAATGCTTAACAGCGTCCTCAAACGCTAATTTTTGATTTTCGTATTTATAGGGATTATCAAACGACTTTCCAACCAAGGCGTTAAGCCCTGAAAAAGTTTGGAGATGTGGCTCTAAGGTTATAAAATAACCTTCGTTTTTGCTTTTATAGTCTGAAAGTATCTCTTTGATTTGAGCCTCACCCTTGCCAGCTGGAACTATTGCTCCAGCGTAAAGCGCATCTTTGATATGGAAATACTCGATATAATCGTAAAGCTTTTTATACGCCTCATACGGATTATATCCGTCAAGCACGAAATTGCCCATATCAAACACGCATTTAAGCCTACCGTCAAAATAATTTAAAAGCTCTAAGCAACAATCGGGGCTTTCACCGTAGATTAGCGCCTCGTTTTCGTGGCACAAGGTAACGCCGTAACTCTCAGCTAAATCAAGTAAATGACATAAGGCTCTGATTACGCTATCTTTACAATCTTCACGAGTTTTTCCGTCAGGTAAATAGAAACTAAAAATTCTAACGTTATTTGCTCCGAGTGCCTTTGCCGTTTTGAAAACCCTCTCAGCAAGCGCAAAGTGAGAATTTAAATCCCCGTCAAGCTTAATCTTGCCTATCGGCGAGCCTATTGAGGAAACACCCAAGCCATATTTATCTAAAATCGACTTAACGCGAGCAACCTCTTCATCTAAAAGAGTTGATACGTTTTTACCGTCAACTCCCCTTATTTCTATATAATTGTAACCAAAAGCCTTGAGAGCGCTACATTGCTCTTCAAAACTATCCGAGTACTCGTCTGCAAAAGCGGATAAACGAAACTTTTCCATTAAATATCGAACTCCTCAACCTTGACTTCTTCACCAGTCCTAATAGATTTATCTATCGCATTCAAAATAAACACGGTTGCAATAAAATCTTTATAGCTCATTGCCATATCTCCGCCCTTTAATATGCGATAAAACTCATCAAACTCCGTTTTAAAGCAATACATATCGTCGGAGACAACGGGAACTTCGTGCATTTTAACACCATTTTCAGCAACGCGCATAGCATAATAAGTCCAAGCGTTACCCTCGTGGAAAAGAGCAGTAACGTCATAATCTTGATAGCGAACGATAGCCGTTATCTCGTTGCCGTTAACAAACGCCTTTACGCTCTTTGGATATCTTCCGAATACTTCTGCCATCATTGAAACTAAATGGTCGGAATAGAAATAGAAACCACCCCAAACGTTATGAGTGTTAAGTGGTGCTCTTACAAAACCGCCTATAGTCTTTCCGTCAACACAGTCAAGCCTATCTTTTTTAAGTTGTTTGATAACCTCAGCGTGAATAGTGCAAGAACCACCCGTGAGTTTTACGCCCGCGCTTTTACACTCGTTTGCAAACTTTAACGCCTCGCAACCGTCAACCGTAATGGGCTTATCAATAAACATAGGAACACCGCTCGCAATATAAGGCTTTGCATATTCGTAATGCTTACCACCGTGCCTTGCAGTTACTATAACTCCGTCAACTTGACCAACGAGTTCGTCATACGCTTTCATTACGGGAACGCCGTACGACTCGTTCAATTTCTCCATAGCGCTATCATCTTCACTAAAAACGCCTACAACTGCAACGTCTAAATACTTAGGGTTATTTTTAATGAAATCTAAAAACATGTTCGCGTGGCTGTTTTCACAACCCAAGATAACTATTTTTTTCATACTTACACTTCTTATTTTTGATTTATAATTACATTATAAACCTTATTATTTGGAAAGTAAATAAACAAATACAAACAATTACATAAACAAAAGTAAACAAAAACTCCGCATCTAGCGGAGTTTTGTAATTGATATTAGAAATTTAGAAGGAATGAATATTCACTCTTATCAATCGCAGCGAGGAAGAGATAAAGCCTCGGACCCATATCAGTACCAAATAATAAATTATAGAACACCTTGAAAAATCTTTGCTGGCGAACCATATTTTCTTTCTTGGTAAGATTTACGTCGTTAATGAGGGAGTAAAGATACTGCTGAACGTCCTTTTCGCCGATAACTTCGTTCTCGGTTACGTATTCGTAAAGCTTTTTAACTGCAACTTTTTCCTCTTCGCTGATAGTTGCGTAGAACTCTTCGTTTTTATCCTTTAAAAGCTTGTAAAGCTTGGAGGGCTGGTGAACGGTTATCCAGTTCTTAACGCGCTCAAGTCTAACCGTATCGTTTTCAGCAAACTCAACGTCAACCTTTTTCAAAATGTCTTTAACAGCCGAAGGGTTGAAATCCACGATTGTTGCAACGGAAGAAAGCACGCCGAAAGGAACTTTAGAACGAGTTTTGTTACCGTCAAGCATAGCAAGGTCGTAAACCCATTCATTATACTCGTCAGCCTCGCCGTTCTTGTACGCCTCTAAGCCTTTATCAAACTCGGAATAGTGGCGAATAATAGTATCGTCAAAATTGAAAGAAAAACCAGCTTTGGGCTCGTATTTAGCAAAGAGCCATCTAATCATATCCGGCTCGTATACCTTAAGCACCGTTGCGGGAGTAATGTTGTTACCAGTCGAAGAGTGCATATCGCCAAGACCCGCAATAGACAACCAGCCGTAACCTTGGAAAAGAGGAGGCTCAACGCCTAAAACCTTTCTTGCAATATCGCTTGCTACAACAAAGCTACCGCTCGCTGCAGCGTGGTCAATTCCGCCCGGCTCAAAGTCTACGCCTTCGTAGCCCCAACGCATAGGCCAGTCAACCTTCCAAACGAGCTTAATCATGTGATACTCTCTAACCTTTACGGTATGGGTTGCACCACACTTACAGGTAAAGGTTAATTCCTCACCGTCATCAGAAGAGGATATAACTTTCGTAGTGTCCTTTCCGCAGGTTGAACAGTATACGTTTAAGGGATAATAGTTTTCACGTTCACCCTCGTCGCTATCCTGCGTTTTGTATTCCATTAAAACGTCGTAAATTTCCTTTCTCTTCTTTATTGCGTTAATTATACCTTCCGTATAATCTCCGTTCATGTATTTTTTTGCTTGATAACGGAAGTCCACGTCAATACCGAGTTCTTCTAAAGACGCCTCGAATTCCTTTTCGTTATGCTCAGCATAAGAAGAGTGCGTACCGTACGGATCGGGAATTAATGCGTAAGGCATTCCCAAATACTTGTCGAAATCAGGGCAAATGGGCGCTACGTTAGAAGGAACTTTTCTAAGCCTATCAAACTCGTCCCACGAAAATAAAAGCCTTGCCTTTTTACCCATTTTGCGAAGTGCTTTTACTACGTAATAACTTGTAGCAACGTCTCTAAAGTTGCCGATATGAACAGAGCCCGACGGGCTTATGCCTGCCGCGCAAACGTATTCTTCTTTGTTGGGGTTTCTACCTATAACGTCTAATGCTAATTTTTCAGCCCAATGCATACTAAAACCTACCTTTCAAGCCATTTTTCAAAATTTTTAATAATGTAATCGGCAACCTCCGCTGGAGTTTTACCGTTAGTATCAACTACTAAATCATAGTTGCTCATATCCATAATATCAACGTGATAGAGGGAATTGTATCTCAAAAGCTCGCTTTCCCTGCGCTTTTTTATCTCCCTAATAGCCACGTCAACATCGTCATACGTTTCGTCGCTACGCCCAGCGTTGATAATTCGCTCGGCGGACGTTTTTATATCCACCTGCATATACACCGAAAAACTCGAGGGAACAAAATGCCACGCCATACGGGAATCGAACAAAAACTTTCCGCTAATACCCTCGTAACTTTTAAGCTTATCGTCAACGATTTTATCATACTCGGGGTGCGTTTCCATATATCTATTAAAATCGGCAACGCTCATTCCGTGTTCTTCAGCCATTTTTCTTAAAATTTTGCCGATAGACACCTTTTCAAGCCCGTATTTTTCAGTTAAAATTTCGCCTACGGTAGTTTTACCGCTACCTAAATCGCCGGCGAGAGAAATTTTTAAATCTTTCATACTCACAACTTTTGTAAAATTTTGTCTTATATACTATAAACTATAAAATACTCTTTGTCAAACTATTTTAAGCGGTTGTAGGGGCAAACCTTGATGCAAATACCGCAAACCGAGCCCCTGCCTATATCTTTGTAGTTCTTCATGTGATTAGAACACTTTTCCGCAGAAAAAAACTCTTCCCTTTCCATACTTTCACGATAGGAAATACCGCTTATAGCACCTGCAGGGCAAGCGCTCGCACACAAATTACAATCACCGCAACCATTGTCGATAATCGGCATATCGCTTGATAACGGCATATCGGTAAGTATTGTTGCAAGCCTAACTTTAGAACCGTATTCTTTACTTATGAACAAGGCGTTCTTGCCTATAAACCCAAGCCCTGAAAGCCTTGCGCCCGTCTTGTGAGAAAAAGCTCCTCTATACGAACTTTTATCATCGGCAGTAGATTGAGATGCAGGAATGGGAAAAGCATTGTAATTAAAACTTTCGATAAAGCGAGCGCCTAAAAATGCAATTCTATCGAGTAAAGCGTTAGCCGTTCTATACGAGTGGAAATACTCAATCGTAGGCTTTTCGTTGATAGTTTTTAAAACTGCGTCAGGGAGCTTTACGGCAATCGTGACAGCATATATTAAATTTTCCTGGTCTTTTATAGGGCTTTTAGGCAGGCGTGAAAACCCAACGAGATCCGCACCCTCTTTTAAAAGCCTTTCGCGAATTAAATTCTCGTTCATAAATCAAACGTCGTAAATAATAGTTACAGGCCCGTCGGAAAGCTGAGAAATTTTCATATCAGCGCCAAACACACCCTTTTTTACGGCTACGCCGTAAGATGCCAACTTTTCACAAAAATAATTATATATCTCTTCCGCTCTATCGGGAACTTCAGCCTCTATAAAGCTCGGCCTATTACCATGAGAAACGTCGCCAAGCAAAGTAAACTGAGAAACGCTCATTACCTCACCGCCAACGTCTAAAACGGATTTGTTCATCTTTCCGTTTTCGTCCTCAAAAATTCTAAGGCGAGCAATTTTACCAGCTAAGTAGTCGGCACTTGAAAGCTCATCGCCTTTCTTCACACCAAAGTAAACGATTAACCCAAACGGAATTTGAGATATAAGCTCACCGTCAACTCTTAAAGAGGTTTCCTTAACCCTTTGAACTACCGCTTTCATTAAAATTCCTCCGCAACGAGCGATGCCGCGCCTATAATACCAGCATCGTTTTTTAGAGTTGCCGTGAGTATAGCAGTCTTTGGTGTTCCCCTATATCCGTACTCGTATTTTTCTAAGTAATCAACTACTTTATCAGTTAGATATTTACCCTCTTTGCTTATTCCCCCGCCAAACACGATAGCATCTGGGCGGAAGATGTTGCAATAGTCCAAACACCCCTCGGAAAGATAGGAAACGTATTTGTCAACAACCTTAATAGCCGTCTTATCGCCTTGTTTTGCTAAGGCGAACGCAGTTTTTCCGTCAACTTTTTCCAAGTCGTTATCAACCGCTTGCCACAAGGCTGAATTTTTATTTTTAAGCATTGCCTCTTTAGTTATTCTAATGAGTGCAGTTGCCGATGCATATTGCTCAAAGCAACCCTTCCTACCACAACCACAAGGCAAGCCGTTTGCTCTGAGGGTTATGTGCCCAAGCTCGCCAACCATGCCGTTAGTGCCCTCGTAAAGCTTTTTGTCTATTACGATACCGCCGCCTACGCCCGTGCCAAGCGTGAGCATAATTACGGTGTTATAATCTTTTGCAACGCCGAATATTACCTCGCCAAGCGTCGCTGCGTCAGCATCGTTGGCAACTCTTACAGATTTACCCGTAACTCTTTCAAGCGTTTCTTTTAAATGAAAATCCGTCCACTTTAAATTCGAGGAATATCCAACTATTCCCCTCTTGCCGTTGATAGCACCCGGGCAACCTACGCCGATACCTAAGACGTCATCAAAAGATAAGTTGCTACTTTGTAGCAACTTAAGTATTTGTTCGCCCACCTTTTCCATTTGCTTTTCGGGAGCAATCTTTTCAGTTATTATTGCGGACTTTGCAAGTATCGCACCACTACTGTCAACGATACCAGCCTTTATTGTCGTTCCGCCTATGTCAACACCGACGTAATACATGTTAGATAACTTCTTCCTCAATTAATACTTCAGTAATTCTTTTAATGTTGCTGTTGAGCTTTTTGAACGGCCTTATTGCGTAAAGGTATGCAAGGTAGATAAGTTTTATCTTTTCCTTATCCTTTTCCCTAATCTTTTCTTCGAAAAGGTCGATTATATACATAATTTCAGACGCATCAGCCTGCGATAACCTACTGTCGTTTACCGAAAGCCTTTCAAGGTCTAAAAGCCTAACGAGCGTTGCTAAAGAATTTTCATAGCCGTTAACCTTTTCAACCGCGTCCTCTACAAGTTTTTCAGTTTCAGTATAACCTAAAGGTTCTTCCTCAACGGGCTTTTGGGTTGCAAGCGCCTCCTCTCTCGTTTGAGTGGAATTTATCATTTGCATGCCGATTTGATAAATGTAGGATTTAAACGGAAGTAAAACTACGTTTGCAAAATTAGAGTACGCAACGTCGTAATTCTTGTGCGCGTCAAAATAATCGAGAAGGTCGGTAAGCTGAAGATTTTTATAGTTGATTTCACGTAAAAGCGAGTATACGAACGCCAAAACGTCAGTATTCTTTTCAGGGAGAATAAAATACTTCTCCTCGCCCCTTTGCAAGAACGCGTCAATCAAAGCGGACTGGAAATCATACCCGTCTATAAAATAATTAAAGGTATCGCTAAGGAGTTTTGAGGAGTTGATTGCAGTTATAACCTCAAAGATTTTAGAGTTAGCAAAAAGATACCTTGAACCTATAAGCTCGTCAACGAGTTTTATAAAATTATTAAGTGATTCTTCTCTCGTTCTCATAATTCACCATACTTTGCCGTATATTACGATTTTTATCGTAATTATTATAGCATAAATTTTTATAGGTATCAAGATTTTTGCAAAAAGTCTTGCATTTTAATTTCATTTTATGTATAATCATAAATACACGTCTTTATAATTTGGTTTACGGAGGACAAAGAATGCTCGTCAAAGGCGAAACTTTCATTACAAAGTTAATATTATTGTTCGTTTTTGACAAGATGGAGTGCCCCTTGTCCGAAAACACCGTTATTGATATGTGCTGTTCGTCGAACGACTGGATAAGTTATATGGACAGTAAGCCCATTATCAATAAGCTCCTTGACGAAGGGTTTATCTATAACGTTTCCGAGTACGGCGAACCCCTCTACTCAATAACTCCCGAAGGGAGATATTGCTTGGCGGAATTCTACGTTAAAATCCCCTCTTCTCAAAGGGAGGCGATTGCGGAGTTCGTTAAAAAGAACAGAGCGCACTATCGCAGAAAGCAAGACTGTTCTGCCGATTACTATATGAATAAGGATTCCACCTACACCGTTTATCTTAAGATAAACGATATGGGGCAACCACTACTCGAACTTAAATTTAACGTTCCCAACCGCCAAACCGCTAAAAACATCTATAAAAAGTGGGAAGAAAAGGCCGGTAACGTTTACGCCCTTTTATACGACCATTTAGTAGACTAAAATTACACGCTTACAAAGGAGAAATATGCATACTTATAACACACACGGAACTTGTAGCAGGCAAATTATGTACGACGTTGATAACGGCGTTGTTAAAGGAGTTAAGTTTATCGGAGGTTGCATGGGCAATCTTCAAGGAATTGCAAAGCTCGTTGAGGGAAGAAAAATCGAGGAGATTATCCCCTTGCTCGAGGGTATTAAATGTAGGAACGGCACGTCCTGCCCCGACCAGCTTTCAAAAGCGCTCAAAAAGCATCTCGAAAATCAATAAGTTAAATTTAAAACGCACCCAAGTGGGTGCGTTTTTTTACGATGCTTTAAACTTATTTCTAAGTGAATTGAATATAGTGACGATAAGCAAGCCAACGTCGCCAGCGATAGCGAACCACAAGCTTGATACAACACCCGTTACCGACAGCGCCATAATTAAGAATTTAATTATAATCGAGCCGTATAGATTTTGCTTTACTATGCTTGACGTTCTCTTTGCAAGCCTTACGATATATGGGATTTTGGATAAATCGCCGGTAGTTAAAACTGCGTCTGCACTCTCGATTGCAACGTCCAACCCGTTTCCCATTGCAATGCCTACGTCAGCGAGCTTTAATACTGGGGAATCGTTAACGCCGTCGCCTAAATACACAACGGTTCCATCGCTTTTTGCTATGATTTTTTCAAGGCGAGATACTTTATCCTCAGGCAACAGTTCCGCTCTAACGCTATCGATGCCAAGTTCTTCTTTAACCGCACTTGCCTCGGCTTTATTATCGCCCGTTAGCATTACGGTTTTAGATACGCCTAAATCTTTAAGCTCTAATATCATACCGCGCGCGGTTCTTCTGAGCGTATCGTTTAAAATTACAGCGCCGGCGTATTCCCCGTCAACCGCAAGGAAAAGCTTAATGCCTAAACTTTCATTCAACGTAACCTTTACTCCGTTTTCGTTTAAAAAACGCTCGTTGCCAGCAAGTAAAGTTTTACCGTCACACGTGCAAGAAACGCCCTTTCCAGCATACTCTTTGTACTCGGTTATTTCAAGAGCTGAAACGCCTGCCTTTTTTCTAATTGCTAAGGCTATAGGGTGATTAGAATACTTTTCGCAAGCATTTACAAGCTGTAAAACCTTTCCTTGATATTTCTTTACGGATACGATTTTTGAAACTTTTAAAACACCTTCGGTTAGCGTTCCGGTTTTATCAAACGCAACAACGCTCGCCGTGGATAATTGTTCAAGGGATAAACTGCTCTTTATTATAACGCCGTTCTTTGCGGAGTTCGCAACGCCTATGAAATACGCTAAGGGAACTGAAACTAAAATTGAGCACGGGCAGGATACGCAAAGTATCATTACCGCGCGTTTTCCCCAAACGGCAAGACCTGCTCCGTAGCTACTTGAAAATATCGGGAATATAAAAGCTACAATAAGAGCAATAGCAACTACGAGCGGAGTGTACCACTTTGAAAATTTATCTAAGAACTTTTCCGACTTGGATTTATTCTTAGCGCACTCTTCAATCGTTTTAGCAATGGTGTTAACGGCACTTTCACTATAAGATTTTGTAACTCTTAACTTTACGCTACCGTCGATTGCAATGAAACCGCCTAAAACCATATCGCCCTCTTGCAAATCTCTATACGCGCTCTCTCCCGTTATAACCATTGTGTCAAACGAAGAAGAACCACTTTCGATAACGCCGTCTAAAACGTTCTTTTCACCGGGTCGCAACACTATTAAGTCGCCAACTGAAACACTTTCAGGGAGAACTTTCTTTTCAATTCCTCCCTCGCCTATAACTGAAACCTTTTCTTCTTTAAACGATTTTAATTCGTTTATAATTTTATCCGCACTTGATAACGCCGTGTGCTCAAACAACTCGCCAACTTGGAATAAAAGCATTATTCCAACCGCCTCGAGCGTTTCGCCTAAAATGATTGCGGAAATCGAGGAAATCGTCATAAGCGTATTTTCGTTAAACGGCTTGCGCTTGAATATTCCAACGATACCGCCGATTATTGCATTGTAACCAGCTACAGCGTAAGCTATTACCAAAACGTAATTTGAAAACCCTGCCGTTCTTTCTATCTTGCTCAAAATTACGCCTACAATCATTATAATTAAGGAAATTGAAAGCTCTATGAGCTTTATTTTTCTTTCCTTGCTATTTGATAGATCTTCTACGGAAGATCCGTAGTCATACCCACACCCACAAGAAACTGCGTGGTGGTGTTCGTGCTCACAATCGCAATGCCCGTGGCATTCCTCATCGCCGTCTTCATGTTGTTCGTGCTCGCAATGCTCGTGTTCATGGTGCTCGTGACGTTCGTGAGAGGGGGAAACTGCATCAGCGACCTCTTCACCACCCTCGAATAATGGCTCAACGTCATATCCACTCTCTTCAAACGCATTGATTATTTGAACCATTATATCGTAATCACTTGCCCATTCGGAAAGTTCATATTGCAATAAGTTATCCTTAACTTTTGCAGATATTACGCCCTCAAATGCGTTTATTTTTGATAAAATCTCTTTAAGCTTATCACTTGGAACTTCCGAGTTTATTTTAATTAAAGTTCTTTCGTTACTCATTAAGCCCTCCTTAGCAGTCAAGATGCTCTATCGACGTTTCGATTATCGTTTTAACGTGCTCATCGGCAAGATAATAGTAATTTACGTTGCCGTTTTTTTCAGCTTTTAAAATGCGGGCGTCTTTTAAAATCCTCAAAGCGTGAGAAGTTGCAGATTGAGAACTACAGCACGCCTTTGCAATCTCGCCAACACTCTTTTTCCCTCCGAGAAGATAAAGTATTATCTTTAGTCTACCAGCGTCACCTAACGCCTTGTAGTCTGACACCAACTCGTTTATCTCGCTTTCTCCTAACTTTTTAATCTTTTCTTCCATTTTACACCTTTATGAGAATATGAAAATATATTCATATTATAATATTCAAAACAGGCGTTGTCAATTACTTTTATGAAATTTATATAAAAATTTCACCCTTTTCAAAAGAAAAAGCAAAAAAGCGTTGAAATATGCTTTTATTTATGTTAAAATCATAAATAAAGTGAAACACCGCTTAAAAAGAGCCGTAAAATAGGCGACCTACAAGGCGGTTTATGGTGAAGTATGAAAAAAACAACGACTAAAAAACAGGCGAATAACCCTACCGAAGAGCCAAAGGATACTAAGCCCGCGGTAGTTTTACAGCCCAACCCCGTTCCTAAAAAGAAGGTAAAAAAGATTTTACAGCGTGACGCTAAGCGCCATGACGTAAGTTTAGATTTCGGTCTTTCCAACGAACAGGTTGAGGACAGGGTTGCAACGGGGCTTACCAACAACGTAAAAGCTCGCAACTCCAAATCTATCCCTGCGATAATATTTGGCAATACCTTTACGTTTTTTAACTTGCTGTGCGCGATTGTTATAGTTGCATACTCAATCGTTCGTGCGGAAATAGGTAACTTTACCTTTATAATTCCGTTTGCGCTAAACCTTATAATCGGTATTTTCCAAGAGATAAGGGCTAAGCTTTCGATTGAAAAGCTATCAATTTTACAAGCGCCTATCACAACGGTTATTAGAAACGGTCAAGAATACGAGATTTCCACTAAGGACTTGGTGCTTGACGACGTCTTTAAGATTGTTTCCGGCAATCAAATCCCCGTTGACGGCGTTGTTCTTGACGGTTATGCCGAGGTAAACGAATCCTTGCTTACGGGTGAATCAGTTGCCATTAAAAAGCGCGCGGGTGACGTTTTGCTTGCAGGTAGCTTTGTAACGAGCGGTGCATTAACCGCAAAAGCGGATAAGGTTGCCGAAGAGTGTTACGTTCAAAAGCTTACTGAAAAGGCTAAAAAACACAAAAAGCCCAACAGCGAGCTTATGGGAACTCTTACTTGGATAGTTAAAATCGTAGGCTTGATAATCGTTCCTATTGCAGTTGGTATAGGGCTTGTTAACTACAAAAACCCCATACTTGGCGAAACGTTTAAAAACATTCAACACTTCGTTGTTACGCGTACCGGCGCGGTTGTGCTCGGTATGATACCTGCAGGTTTGATACTTTTAACTACCATTGCCCTTTCGCTCGGCGTTATAAGGCTATATAAGAGAAACACTTTAGTTCAAGATATGTTCTCTTTGGAAATGCTTGCGCGCGTTGACGTTTTGTGCCTTGATAAAACGGGAACGATAACCGACGGCAGAATGGAGGTAATTAAGGATATAATTATTTCCGAACGCCACCCCTATTCACTATCCGATATTATAGGAACTATGCAAAGTGTATTCAGCGATAACAACGCTACCTCCGCTGCGCTTAGAGCACACTATCAATCTAACGCAAACTTTACCGTAGTTAAAACAATTCCCTTCTCTTCCGCGAGAAAATACAGCGCGGTAACGTTCTCCGAGATGGGAACTTACGCGATAGGCGCGCCCGAGTTCGTTCTTAAAGAACTCACGCCCTTTATACGCGAACAAATGGACCACTATATCAATCACGGAAACAGAGTATTGCTCCTTGCGCACTCGTCCGCACAAATCACCGCTAAGGGTGAACTCCCCTCGTCTTTAAAGCCTATCGCACTTATCGTTTTGAGCGATAACATCAGACCCGAGGCTATCGAAACTATTAAATGGTTTAAAGATAATTCCGTAGGAATTAAAGTAATTTCCGGTGATAATCCCATAACCGTTTCAGAGATTGCAAAGAGAGCGGGAATAGAAAATGCGTCTAACTGGATAAGTCTTGAGGGGCTTTCCGATAAAGAAGTTGCGTCAATCGCCGATAAATACACGGTGTTTGGCAGAGTTACCCCCGACCAAAAATGCGTGCTTGTAAAAGCGCTTAAGATGGGTGGTCATACCGTTGCAATGACGGGTGACGGCGTTAACGATATCCTCGCAATGCGTGAGGCGGACTGCTCTATCACCGTTGCTACGGGAGCTGACGCTGCAAAGAGCGTTGCCCACATCGTACTTGCGGATAACAACTTCAACTCTATGCCTAAAGTAGTTGCTGAAGGTAGGCGAGTTATCAACAACATTCAGCAATCGGCGTCACTCTTCCTTATGAAGACTATATTTACGGCGTTACTTGCCTTTATATCGATTGCAACGATGAACCCCTTCCCCTTCGAAACAAAGCATCTCACAATGCTCGAGCTGTTCGTTATAGGCTTTGCCTCTTTGGCTTTATCGCTACAACCTAACGAAAAGCGAGTTGAAGGCGATTTCCTAACGACTATATTCTCCAACGCTATCCCCGGTGCTTTAATCTTGCTTATGAACTTATATATCATTAAGCTTATAAGTTTGTTTGGTATATTCCCAAGTGAAGAGTTTACTATGACAATGCAAGTAGTTGCGTTTACGCTCGGCGGTGTTGTATATCTGCACAAGGTATGTAAACCCTATAATGCGCTAAGAGTTATAATCATAGGTATAGTAATTGCCGTAATGACGGTTTGGGTGATATTCCTCCTCGACACGTCGGCAACCTTGCATATCGATAATTTCTTTGGTCTTACCTCACTCTTCCCTCTCACGATGGACAACTGGGAGTATCCCCTTATATTACTTGCAATTATCGAACTCAACCTACTTCTCAACGAACCGCTCAGCAATCTCAACAAATTGCTCTTCTCATCGTTTAGAAAGGCTAAAAAGGATGAATAATTTAAAAGGAGTGTATCGCTACACTCCTTTTTTTATTGAAAAAAATTATCTTCTTTCTTTAACGTTGCTCTCGCCAAGCAAATAATCAATACTCACGTTATAAAATCTTGAAAGCTTAATTAAAACGGACGTTGGAATATCGTTTTCCCCCGTCTCATACTTAGAATATCCCGTTTGTGACATACCAAGCATTTTAGCAATCTTTGTTTGATTTAAATCTAAATCTTCACGCAAATCTCTAATTCTTTTATACATTGCATCTCCGAATTTTACGCGATACAGAATAACGTTGTGTTGTTTGCTTTTAGAAACGAGTTAGGCAAGGCTCGGCGAGGCGTGGGGTGAGATTGACCTTGGTGGTCATCGAAATCCACAACAACGTCAGTAAACGAAGCATAACGGCATTTATAAAATCAAACAAGCGTCTCCGTAACACGAAAAGTATACCTTAACCTATTTAATATTATTGACTTTTAACCTAAAATAGATTATAATCTTATATAATTTTATATAAGGAGACGTACGAATGAGTAAATTTTGTATAAACTGCGGTGCTACTTTAGTTGACGAGGCTAAATTTTGTTCGGCGTGCGGTTATAAACAGCAACAAGTAACAACCCAGACAGTAGCACAACCCGATTGTGATAAAACACAACCTATTCAAGAAAACCTAACGTTTGCGGAAAACAACTTTGATAATTCAACCGTTAAAACGCCAAAAAACAAACGTGCAATAACGGATTTTATTAAACTTATAATTCTTTCTTCGCTTTCACTCGTTATGTTTATAATGGCGTTCTTACCCATTTGCAAAATTGAGACAGAGCTCTACGATGAAAAAATTTCCGTACCTTTGAACGCTATTGATAATATCACGTATATGTTTGACTCCTTCTACTCAGAAACCTCGGAGGATTTGTTAGATAGCGATTTATATTATCAATGTGAAGAACTTGGAAAAGAGTTAAGAGATACTCTTGATGAAGATGGAGAGCTCACTGCCGAAGGAAATCGCATTTTTACAAAATATGCTAAGCTTACAGCAAGAGTTCTTTCAAGGTCTGAAGATTTTGAAACAACTCCGTCTATTGTAATTAACGGAATATTATCTTTAGGATATCTAATCGTCTGCGCAATTACCTTTATTTTTGCCGTAATTAAACTGCTTGCTAATCTTGGAGTATTAAAAACTAATAGAAACCTATCCTCTATCTATTCGCTAATTCTCGTAACGTTAGCCTTAGCTATCGCTTTAACAGCACTCAACGTAAACACCGAGCGACTTGCAAAGGTTGGAGGTGGCGCTCTTACTACGCTAATAACCTTCGGCGTTTGCTTTATAAGTATAATTATTCTTAATTTTATAGGCGGAGCAAAATATAACACTAAAAATTTAGTTATTCGCTCAATATCAACGATAGTTGCAATTTTAGTTATTCCACTAACCTTTTCTTCTGCTTTTTCAGCTAAGGTCACGGCAAATTTTGACAATGGTGATAAAAGAAGCGTAACTACTAAATTTGAAAACACCATTTACGAACAGTTTTTCCAAATAAACGAAGAAAACCTTGAGTATATTGATAAAATTAAAGAGCTTAATATAACGGCAAAAAAAGACTTGTTTGAATCAATGACTCAAATTTTTGAATCCTATACCACACGCGAGGTTAAAAACGGCGAGGCAAACAATAGTATCGCTAACGTAGTAGGAACGGTATTTTTATCAAAAACAGTTAACGGAGTATATACGTTATTTGCCTTTACAACATTATTCTTTATCTGCGCTCTACTATCGGCAACAGGTCTTCTTATTGATAATCTTAAATATTTTATGACTGGCAAATCTGATAAAATTTCATATATGAATAATAAAATTATAACTCTTGTGTTTACCGCGATTGCGTTTATTCTAAACACAATATTCCTAAGAACTACAAACAATATGCTCAACTTTTATCTACCGAGTATTAAGCTTTCGTTAACGGCAGGACCTATAATAATGTTATTATTTGCAATCGTTTTAGCTTGCCTTCCCTACAAAAAAGAAAAAATTAGTTTTATTGAATAAAATTAGCCCCCGCATTCGCTTGAACGCGGGGGTTTTTACGAAAAAAATATCCACGGAACTTTCCGTGGATATTTTAATTATTCAGCTTAATTTTCGCTGTTTTCAGCCGTTTCAGCACCCTCTTCGAGTTCTTCTTCGTCCTCGTGAGGAACAACCGCTACGGTTGAAACTTTGCCATTTCCGAGCCTCATTACGATTACACCTTGAGTATCTCTACCAAGCTTGGATATTTCACTCGCAGGCGTTCTCATAATAATGCCGGTATCGGAAATCATCATAACGTCTTCTTCAGGAGCGATAAACTTGAGGCAAACGAGGTCACCCGTCTTTTCATTGAACGAGCCAGCTTTTACACCCTTTCCGGCACGGTTTTGCAACCTGTAATCTTCTACGTCGGAAAGTTTTCCGTAACCGTTAGAGGTAATAGTCAATACGTCACAACCCTCTTTTACAACGCTCATTGCAATGAGGCAGTCGTCATCAGCTAAATCCATTGCCTTAACGCCTTGAGTATCTCTACCTATCGGTTTTAAGCCGTAAGTGCCGTTTTCGTTTAAGCCCTCGTAGAACTTAATGCACTTGCCCTTAGCCGTACCGATTAAGATTTGATCCTCACCAGAGGTGAATTGAACGGAAATAAGCTCGTCACCCTCGTTTAAGTTGATTGCTATCTTACCAGTTTTTCTTATGCTTGCAAACTCGGAAAGCGCCGTCTTTTTAATAAGGCCGTTCTTCGTTGCCATTGCAATATAACCGTCAGTTCCCTCTTTAAGAGGAATTACTGCGTTAACCTTTTCACCTTCGCTAAGCTGAAGGATATTTACGATAGCCCTACCGCGCGACGTTCTCGATGCCTCGGGAATTTCATAGCCCTTAATCGAGTATACCTTACCATAGCTTGTAAAGAACAACAACGGATCGTGCGTGCAAGTTATGAACATATCGGTAACGAAATCTTCTTCCTTGGGCTTGTGACCGGTTATACCCTTACCACCACGGTGCTGAGATTTGTATTCCGCAACGGGAATTCTCTTTACGTAGCCAAAGTGAGTTCTCGAAATAACAACGTCCTCTCTCGGAATAAGCTCTTCGTCTTCAATAGAACCTTCAAGATGAGAAATTTCAGTCTTTCTCTCCCTGCCGTATTTTTCTTTAATGAAAATTAAATCGTCTTTAATTATTGCGTCCACTCTCGAAACGTTTGCCAAAATATCCTTGTAGTCAGCGATGAGCTTATGCAAATCTTCAAGCTCGGCTTGGAGCTTAGATACGGCAAGGTTGGTGAGCGTTTGCAATCTCATATCGAGTATTGCATTTGCCTGCCTACCCTCAGCATCTAAATCGAACTCGCGAATAAGCCTTTCAGCAGCCTCCGCTCTATCTTTACTCGTTTTGATAATCTTAATTACCGCGTCGATATCCGAAAGCGCTTTAACAAGACCTGCTACGATTAAACATCTCTCTTCCGCTTTATCAAGGTCGAACCTCGTTCTTCTCGTTATTACGTCTCTTTGATGCTTGTGATATTCTACTAAAATCTCTTTGAGATTTAATACCTTGGGATCCGTGCCAACGAGGGCAAGTAAAATTATACCGTCCGAAACTTGTAATTTAGTTTGCTTATATAAAGTATTGAGTACGACTTGGGGGTTTGCATCTTTCTTAACGTCGATTACAATTCTCATACCGTGACGGTCAGACTCGTCGTTAATATCGGCAATGCCTTCAATCTTTTTATCGGTAACGTATTCAACTATAGTTTTAATAAGTTTTTCTTTGTTTACTTGGTACGGGAGCTCGGTAACTACTATTCTCGTTTTAGTTCCGCCTGCGTATTCTTCAATCTCGCACTTAGAACGGAGAACGTAACCGCCTCTACCCGTGCGGTATGCGTTTCTAATTCCGCTCCTACCCATCAAAATACCACCTGTCGGGAAGTCGGGAGCGGGAACGTATTCCATAAGCTCGTCGATAGAGATATCGGGGTTATCAATAACCGCAATAGCACCGTCGATAACGTCACTTAAATTATGAGGAGGAATGTTCGTTGCCATACCTACGGCAATACCGTCAGCACCGTTAACTAAGAGGTTTGGGTATCTCGCAGGTAAAACTACGGGTTCTTTCCTCGTATCGTCGAAGTTTGCTTTGCAATCTACCGTGTTTTTATCGATATCACGGAGCATTTCAAGAGCAAGTTTGCTCATCTTCGCCTCGGTGTACCTATACGCTGCGGCGGGGTCACCGTCGACAGAACCAAAGTTACCGTGACCGTCAACAAGAGGAAGATTTATCGAAAAGTCTTGCGCTAAACGAACGAGCGCGTCGTATACGGAACTGTCACCATGCGGGTGATATTTACCTAATACGTCACCTACGATTGCAGCGCACTTCTTGAACGGCTTATCGGGCGTTAAACCCATTTCATTCATAGAGTAAAGGATTCTTCTGTGAACGGGCTTTAAACCGTCCCTAACGTCAGGAATGGCGCGGGAGCGGTTAACTGCCATTGCATAGTCGATAAAGCTTTGGCGGAGCTCCGAGTCAACCTCAACGTTAACGAGCTTAGTCATCGACAGGGTTTTCTTAAATTCGGCGGTAAGTTCTTCACTTATTACTTTCTTAGCCATAATTTCCTCCTATCAGGTATCAAGGTCTACGTTCGCAAATTTAGCGTTATCTTCGATAAACTTACGACGGAGTTCGGGTTGCTCGCCCATAAGGAGCGAGAAGTGTGCGTCCGCCTCGATAGCGTCTTGCACGGTTACTCTTCTCAAAGTTCTCGTTTCAGGGTTCATAGTAGTATCCCAAAGCTGACTCGCATCCATCTCACCAAGACCTTTGTAGCGTTGAATATCACATCTTTCGTTATCTTTTAAGAATGCCTCTTTATCCTCTTCGGTATAGAAATAATGCTCTTGCTTACCTTTGGTAATTTTGTAAAGAGGAGGCTGAGCAATGTATACGTGACCTTCCTCAATGAGCGGTCTCATATAGCGGAAAAAGAAGGTGAGAAGTAAAATTCTAATATGCGAACCGTCAACGTCGGCATCCGTCATGCAAATAACTCTGTCATAGCGGAGCTTGGTAACGTCAAAGTCATCAAGCATACCACCGCCGAACGCTGTTATCATCGCCTTGATTTCTTCGTTTTCAAGTACTCTGTTAATTCTCGTTTTTTCAACGTTTAAAATCTTACCGCGAAGGGGAAGAACGGCTTGGAAACGCCTATCTCTACCCTGTTTTGCAGTACCGCCTGCAGAGTCACCCTCTACCAAGCAAATTTCGCAAAGCTCAGGGTCTTTACAAGAACAGTCAGCAAGTTTACCAGGGAGCCTAACGTTTTCAAATACGCCCTTTCTCGTTGCCTCTCTTGCCTTTCTGGCAGCCTCTCTTGCCTTTTTAGCCGTCAAACACTTAAGTATCAACTCTTTGGCTACGGACGGATTTTCCTCAAGCACAGTGGCGAATTCTTCGCTCATCGTCTTGTTAACGAGAGTTCTCATATCAGCGTTGCCAAGTTTCGTTTTAGTTTGACCTTCAAACTGGGGATTTAAAAGCTTTACGGAAATAACTGCCGTTATACCCTCTCTTACGTCCTCGCCTGAAAGCTTATCTTCATCAGTTTTTAAGAGGTTTAACTTTCTACCAGCATCGTTGACAACCTTGGTGAGCGCAAGCTTAAATCCGTCTAAATGCGTACCGCCTTCAACGTTGTTTACGTTGTTTGCAAACGCTAAGATTTGCTCGTTGTATCCGTCGTTATACTGGAATGCGATTTCGATAGTTTCCTTATCGAATTTCTTTTTCATATAAATGGGTTCGGGGGTCAACACCTCTTTGTTGTGGTTAAGCACCTCAACGTACTCTTTAATACCTCCCGTGGAAAGCATTTCATCCTTTCTCTCCTGCCCCTCTCTCTCATCTTCCAAAACAAGTTTTACACCTGTGTTGAGGAAAGCAAAGTCACGGAGCATACCCCTGATAGTTTCATAGGAAAAGTCAGTAGTTGAGAAAATAGTCGCATCCGGCTTGAAAGTTACCCTCGTACCCGTCTCGGTAGTATCCTCTAACACCATAAGTTCCGTTTGAGGAACGCCGATTTTATATTCTTGGCGATAGTGCTTACCATTTTGATAAACGTCAACACTCGCATACTCGGATAAAGCGTTAACCGCCTTTAAACCTACGCCGTGAAGACCGGAAGAAATCTCGTAACCACCGTCACCAAACTTACCACCTGCGTTGGGGTGAGTCATAACGAGTTCTACGGTGGAGATACCCTCCTCTCTCATACCCGTGGGAATACCACGACCGTTATCTCTTATTGAACACGAACCGTCCTTGTGGATAGTTACGGAAATCGTGTCACAATACCCTGCTAAAGCCTCGTCAATCGAGTTGTCAACCGTTTCTTTAACAAGGTGGTGAAGACCATACGAGTCTGTATTTCTAATATACATACCAGGTCTTAAGCGAATGTGCTCTAAGCCCTTACATTCTCTTATCTGATCCGCGCCGTATTCGTTAACTACTTTGTTTTCAGCTTCCATTTCTCCCCCACTCCGCGATAAATGCCTCGCGGTTTAAGTTTCAAAATTAACTATGATAATACTATAGTTAAGTAAATTATAACATACGCGCGCGCAAAAAGAAAGTGTTTTTTAAAAAAAAGTTTAAAAAAAGAGTGCAAAGCACTCATTTTTTACCCAAAATTTTTAGCAAAAATAAAAAAAGGGCGATTTGCCCTTTTTTTAAACGTTTTTAAGCATAAGTTGCATATAACTTTTCTCACTCTTTGCTATGCCCTTAACAGCATAATCGTCACAAAACTTTATACCGCTACTAAGTATCAGCTTTGCCCAGTCCTTTTCCCCACTCCAAATTCTATAAGACGCGTGTATCCTATAAGTTTGAGGTCTTGCGGGACGTTCGAAAACCGCAAGCGCGGACTGCTCGTTCGCCTTTATAAATTTCTTATCGTTTAGTAAAATTGCGCTAAAGAAAAGTTCCTCGAATATCTCATCGTTAAGGTTGGAAATTTCAGATAAATCGCTTATCTCTCTAAGTTCTTTCAACGCGCGTTCTTCATCGTTTTTTACATAGGCAAGATATCTAAGATATCTTATGTTTGCCGAATAGCCCCTAACGCCATCGTAACGCATAAGCAAAGTTGAATCTAAATCACTCGGCTCAACACCGCTAAAAAGTAGCGCGGTTGCTTTAAAATAATTTTCTATAATTGCGCGTTCTTTACCACCAGATAAATATTTGTAAACGAGATAACCGTCACAATTTTCAAACACCGGCAATAAATTTACCATAAAGAAATATACCGTTAGCGGAAAGGTTATTCCAAGCGCGGAATAAGCTATAAGGCTTTTACTTGCCAAACACACCGCCACCTGCACTATCATAAGCGCCAAAGTCGCTCCCAAGCCTCCGCATGCGGAAAGCACGTATTTATTTAAAACTTTATCCGTTCCGTTAGGGCTTAAAACGGTTGAGCCAAGCTCTACGGCACGTTCTAAACTAAACGTTATACGCCCGTTTACCACCTTTACCAAAAACCATAAAAATTTAATCGAATAAAACTTTAAACCGCACGATAAGCCAACGATTAAATGCCCGAGCTCGTGCAATATAGAATTTAGCAAATACACCGCGATAAGCCCGACGCCCGCACTTATTAAAATCTTCAAAACGCTGTCGCTATACCCGTTGATAACGGATAAAAGTAGCAATATAAACAGCGCCGAGCACGCCAGCGCAAGAGAAATATTTATAAGTAGTTTAATCTTGTTTTTTCTCATTTATATACTCCAGATAGCCTTCAAGATTATCCCCGTCACTCGCATAAACCTCGCTTATGCCGTAAGCAGTCATAACCGAATACAAAATTTCAGCCCCACCCGCTATTATATCGGCACGAGAAGATGCAATCGGGTATATAGTTTTTATTTCCGAGGGAGATAAGGAATAAAGGGTGTTTTTAATATTTAACACACTCCCAAGCGTGAGTGGCGTTTCGCCTATTTTTTCAGCCGAATATTCTTTAATTCCCAAATTTATAGCTGAGAGAGTTGTAATAGTCCCCCCAACACCGTAAAATTTACCTTTAAACGAGCGCCTAACGCCTTTTACGTTAGTTGAGAGGTGTTCGCGTATTTTATCGCTATCTCTACCAAACTCGGAATAAATACTCACCGCTCCAAACGGATAGCTAACGTCGTAAACGGTTGCTCCGCCCTCTTTTACGGCAATCTCGGTACTTGCTCCGCCGATATCGATAATACCGCCATCCTCCCCGTTTAGCGCGCCTAAAAGGGCAAGTTCCGCCTCAACGCTACCGGAAACAACGTCAACGCTAAGCCCAGTCTTTTGTTTTACCAGCTTTACAAACTCGTTGCCGTTTACCGAATTTCTCACGGCGGCGGTTGCAAAAACGTAAAACTTGTCCGCCCCGCTCTTTATCGCTTTATCAAATAAGACGGCAACTGCGTTGACCGTCCTATCCATCGAAACCATACTCAGCGCACCGTTCTCTTTACCTTCGGCAAGGCGCGTCGTTATTAAAAACTTTTGTTTAGAGCCTCCGCCCACGAGCATTAGGCGAACGGAATTACTGCCAACGTCAATTACCGCAGTCATAATCGAAATTACTCTTCCTCTTCTTCAAAATACAAACCGAGCTCTCTCGCACGCTCGATAATCTTCCATTCGAGATTCCACGCGTCAATATCCGACTCGGCAGTTTTAATCTGCTCTTTAAGGCTTGCAATTTCCGCATCTAACCTTTCTATTTGATTTTTGCGAGAAATTATACCTATGAGCTGATACGTTATTACCGCCACGAGCACGGTGACCAGCATTATTAGTCCGCTTAATACCGCGGAGAACACTCGCCTTTTCTTTTCTTCGTTCATTTGCCTTTTTTAACCTAAGTTTAATCTTTGAAAATGTAATCTTGATTACATTATACACTCTCAATAAAAAAATTGCAACCGCTTTATGAAAACTAAATTTATACATAATCGCACCAAGCGCTATGCACACCGCCATATACAACCTAAAATTTGGAAATTCAAATGCGAGCGAAAATGCCGTGAAAATGGGCGCAAAGCTAAATACTCCGAAACATTTTATAATTTCTTTTATAATTCTCTTTTTAAAAAAAAGAGAAAGAAAGAAAAATAGCTCGTAATAAACGCCTAATATAACGCCGATAAAAAGGCACGCTAAAATTATCCTCGGTTGCTCGATTGATATAAACATTATTTAAGCACCCTTTTGATAAAGCCTTTTCCGCCACCTCCGTACTTTACGGATAAAACGTTTCCAACTGCGATAAAATTCCCGTCCTTTTCATCAAACGCGGTAATTTTAAGTCCTTCGCCGAGTGCGGTTAAAATCGAGCCGTCCTTTAAGCGCAGGCGGATTTCCCTATCGGAAAAAGCAACCACTTCTTTAGCCTCGGTAGCCGAGATTTTCTTTCTTCCTTCTATTGATAGCTGATGTAAATTTTCCATAAAAAAACTCCTCATAAATACTTATGAGAAGTCTTTTATTTTTATGTTAATCAAGTTTCATATCGCCGAACTCTATCAAGTTTTTCTTGCGCATAAATTCAGAAACTAAGAGGGAAACGCCTGCAGGAATAATGAATAAACAGAGCGCGATTCCTAAAATGGTGAGTACGGGTGAAATTCCGTATAACGCGTTCGCGTCAATAACACCGAACAAGCCAACTAAACCGCTCGTTCCCATACCACCGCCGGCAGCCGTACATCTTACGTTTAAAAGTACGGCAACTAAACCTGCAACGGCACTCGAGATAATCTCGGGGAGCATAATTATGGGCTTTTTCATAATGTTGGGGATTTGGAGCATGCTCGTGCCTATACCCTGCGAGATAAGACCGCCAACTCCGTTTTCACGATAGCTTGTAACTGCAAAGCCTACCATATGAGCGGCACAGCCTGCAACCGCAGCGCCACCAGCTATAGCAAACACTTCGGGATTAGCAACAGCCGTGTTAGAGGTTGCAATCGCTACCCATATTGCAGCAGAAGAGGTGGGCATGGTGAGAAGTATACCCATAACCACGGCAATCAAAATGCCAACTAAGATTTTAACCGCCTCGCCTGCGTTTATTGTGATAACTAAAAGTTTAGCGAACAAATCAACGAGCTTGATAAACGGCCACGATACGAACACGCCTGCAAACGCAAGGAGCATAGTTCCTAAAGGAACTAAAATTATATCGAGTTTAGTTTTACCAGCGTATAACGAAACGATTTCAAGTGCTAAAAGCGTTGCGACGTAAGAGCCTATCGGATTACCGGGAGAACCGAGCGTAAGCACCTGATAAGTAACTCCTTTTATCTCCATTGTCGGAAGAGGAGCAGGCGCACCGATAATGAGCTTATCTGCAAAAGCACCTACCATACCTGCAACGGCGCACGAGAACACCAAGAGTTTGTTTTTGGTGAGAGCAAACGCTATGCCAACACCGATGCCAGCGCCCATGAGCGACTTTGCCACGTTTGCAATAGATAACAGCGTTTTACCAACGTAATTATCCCCTATCCAACCTGCAATCTGAGCGAGGATAGTTCCTGCAATCAAGGTGCAAAATAAACCCTGAGCCATGCCTGAAAAGGCAGTTATAAACCAACGGTTTGCGAGATTTTTAATCTTGACTTTCATATTAGAGTACCTCCACAAGTTTATTGTCGACTTGGTCGCAAGAAGACAATATATATTCAACTCCGTTGATATTGAGCCTGTAGTATGGCACTACGCCTTTGCCGTGCAAGTGCCCGTACACCACTTTGTCAACCTCGTTTGTTTCAAACAGGTCAGTAAAAAGAGATTGCTCTCTCCTTACGTTAAAAGGGGGATAATGGATAAGGCAAACGAGCTTATCACCCTCTTCCATTAGTTTTTTTGCTGAGAAAAGAGCAAGCTTAAAGCGCTCCGCCTCGCGCTCGTAAATATGGCGGTCATGCTCGTCAAAATCGGGCGAACCCTCAACAGCCCAACCCCTCGAACCGCAAAAGACTACGTTTCCTATCTTCACACTGTCGTTTTGCAACGCGTAAACACCGTCAGGAAGCTTTTCTCTTATGCGAGTAATGCCCTGCCACCAGTAATCGTGATTTCCGCGAATGATAACCTTCTTGCCCTTAAGCCCTTCGAACCACTTTAAATCTTCAAGCGCCCCGTCGAGTTTCATAGCCCAGCTTATATCACCGCAAATGAGCACCACGTCTTCCTCGGAAACCTTTTCCTCCCAGTCCTTTTTAATTTTGTCAAGATAACCTTCCCACTTATCGCCGAAGATATCCATCGGCTTTTCGCCCGAAAGCGATAAGTGGAGGTCACTTATTGCATAAACCTTCATATAAACCTTAAAATTAAACCTTTTGCAAGTGCAAATTTTTAATTTCTTATATTATAAACTATAAGAAGTAAATCTTTTGCTAATCGCAAAATCTTTTGCAAAACTAAAGTTTTGCTCTAAAAACTTGGGTTTTTATACTTCAGGTTTGAAATATTGCGAAGTTGTAAATCTTTGCAAGCAAATTTTAACTTCTTATATTATAGCACTATGATTTTTTAAACGCAACTTTTTTATAGCAATAAAAAAAGCGTGTTTATAAACACGCTTTTTAAGTTAGAAATTTACTTCTCCGTCGGGAAAGAGGGGCAATTCAAAGAACCCCGAGCATACCTCTTGAGTGTATTCTTGGCACGGCGGAATAGTTGCGTAGCCGTATGAAGGAATTAAAAGTTCAACGGTCATTACGATTTTAATAATGCTCGTAGTGCAGAAAGTAACGTTAAACGTGTTCTCGCTCACGTAAGTTCCCTCGGGGGACACAACGGAAACGATTGCCTCCACCTCGTACGGCATAATTGACGGTGCAGGAACGTGCAAAATTACGTCCTGCGATAAACTTATGGTTGCATTGCCCTTACCTTCAACGCCGTTCGCGTCGGTATATAAAACCTCTACGGGAACGTTATAGGTTACTTGAACCCTGCTAAGGTTTGGTCTATCAGGGAGCGGATCAACCTGCAACGAGGTAATTTCCGCAACCGTTGAAACGTTGCGCGCGCTGACAAAAGTTAAGGGATATGTAGGATTAGCGGGCGTTAGGCTGGTTAAAGTTACGGTTACGTTGTCTTCTTGAGCTTGCCTGATGCACGCGTCGAAAACCTTTTTTACCTGAATACAAACTTTATCGCACAGTCCGCTTATGGGATTACCACTTAGTCTTCCCGGACATCTATCCGTTGGACAATTAGAGAAAAATGACATTTTTGCCTCCTTGTATTAACCTGTTCACTCTAATATATGCAACAGCGTAAAATTTTGCCACGTTATTGACTTAAATTTAAAAATATGGTAGTATAATTTTATTATGAAAAAGCATCTTACTAACGAACAAAAATTATACGCTAAAAAAATTAAAAACCCTCCTGCGTTTTTATATAAATTTTTGGCTAAAATTTGGAAAATTTTATTCTTTAAAAAATACGGCGTTTCCGTTACCTATAAAGCTGACCCGAGAAAAGAGACGGGGTCGCATATTTTTATCAGTAATCACGCCTCTCGTAACGACTACATATTTACGGGTATTCCCCTGCTCCCAAACGTATATAACTACGTTGCGGGCTATAACGAGTTTTACCGCTCGCACTTAAAGGGAATTTTCTCCTTACTCCAAGTTATCCCCAAAAAGAATTTCACACCCGATATCTATGCTATGAAAGAAATTTCAAGGATTATAAAAGGCGGTGGAAACATCTTGATTTTCCCCGAGGGCATGAATTCTATTGCAGGCATGAACCAACCCGTTGCAATCGGTACGGGCAAGTTTATAAAACACTTTAAAGTTCCCGTTTATTACTCGGTAATAAAAGGCGGTTTCTTATCCTTCCCTAAGCACACTAATAACGAATACCCCGGTCACATCGAGGTAGTTATTGATAAAATGTTCACACCTGAAGAATTAGAAACGCTTACTCCCGAGCAAATCGAAGATATAATGAACGAAAAGTTGTATCACGACGATTATAAGTGGAATAAACTTTACCGTTACACCTATAAAACGAACGGCCTCGCAGCCGACGGGCTTAGCGACGTGCTCTTTTGGTGCCCCAAGTGTAACAGCCAACACTCTATGGTATCCAAGGGCAACGCAATTTGGTGTACCGACTGTGGAAACGGCGCTACCGTAGACGAAACGTATTCGCTTACCCCTCTTGACGAAAACTGCGTTATCCCCGAAACTCAAAGCGACTGGTTTAAAATGGAACGTGATCTCGTTAAAAAGATGGTAAAAAATAAAGATTTTACCTTCTCCGCAAAAGTAAAGCTTGGCACACTACCCGATTTTAAACCCCTTAAAAAGTTAAAGACGAGCGAGATAACCGGAGAGGGCGTTTTAACTATAGACCACACCGGGCTTACCTTTAGAGGCGAAAACAATAAAAAACCTTTCGTATTCTCAATACCCATCAAAGATTTGCCCACCTATGGCATGTGTACTGACGTTTCAAGGTTTTACACCTTTTTGGACGGCAAATTCTACGAATTCTACCCTGAAACGAGATGCGTTGAGAAGTTCTTCTTAATAACCGAGGAACTCCATAGGCTACACGGCGGAAAGTGGCAAGATTTCAAATTTGAAAAATAAGCATAAAAAAAGCGAGAACGCATGTTCTCGCTTTTAGTTTGTAGTTTTACTCAGCTAAGGTGTAGCCCGTATCACCGTAGATAAACTGTTTATAAGTTACGGTTATAGTCTTGGTGGTATTTCCTCTAAGTACCGTAAAGGTAATAGTATCGCCAACGGTTAAATCAAGCCCGTTCAAGTAAGCAACTAAATCGGAGGCGGGATTGTATAGGGAGTTAGTAACGGTATAGGTGTTATTCTTATAGGTTACCGATTTAATCAAGTCAAACTCTTCAAAATCGGAATATACGCTACCAGCTTTTACCGCCATTACACACGCGGGATAAGTGCGGAAATTATAGCTGTAATCTGCTATTGCAATTTCAGAACCAAATGAAAGCGCATAGTTGTTTTCAGCGCACGCTCTCGCTCTACCCTCAACGTAGCCGTAGTTGTAAACTTTATCGGAAGTGTAGAAATAAGTTTCCATCAAGTTTGAATAAATTTCAAACGCGTCGTCAACGGGAATAGCGAAATTAAGCCCTTGAAGACCGCTATAACCGGCGTTTACCACACCGAGAAGGTTACCTTGCGTGTCGAAAAGTCCACCGCCCGAATTTCCGCCGTTTATAGAACAATCGGTTTGGATAAGGTTCATATCGCCTATATCTTCAACGCTAACCGTTCTCTCAACGGAAGAGATGATGCCTTTCGTTACCGTTCCACCCAAAGTGCCTAAGGGGTTACCGATTGCAACCACCTCTTCACCCACCTTTAAGGGAGCTTGAACGTTTATATCCCTGCGAACTGCAACGGCAAGTTTTACGGTATCTTTCGTATACCCCTCTGCCGACGGCTGTAAACGGAGAACCGCTATATCGGAATCGGGGTCACCGCCGATTAAGCTTGCATTATATTCATTTCCGTTTATATCTTTAACTAGATATTTATCGCCGGCATCGATAACGTGATGGCAGGTTAAAACAAAATAATAATCATCGGTAAACACGTCGGTATCCGTACCGGTTACTGAGAGGATAATACCGCTACCTGCGCCCGTGCCTTGAGCTATATCACTTTGAGTGTATACTTCAACGACGGAAGGTCTAACCGCGTCAAGCATATCAACGAGTGAGGTGTAAACGGGTGCTTGGGTAGACGTTTGAACTGAAACGTCATACTTGTAAACGTTACCGCTAACCTCGGTATTACCATTGCCATTACTATCAGCAGGGGTTACCACGCACGCCGTTAAAGAAAGCATAGCAACTAATGCAACTATTAAAGATAATAATTTTTTCTTCATAAATCTCCTAAAATTAGCAAAAACCAAAAGTTATAATATATAACTTATTAGTATTAGATTATCTCTATTTCTATTTTATTTTACACCATTGTTTAAAATATGGCAAGCATGTGAAATTTTTTTCATAAAAAAGACCGCTTTATATAGAAATAAAACGGCCTCTTCTGCTCCGTTTTTCATCTTCGGAAACAGAATAAGACCTATTTCCATATAAAAAACTTCGCTATTATCAGTAACGCGTAAACAAATAAAATTATACTCTGTATAACAATTTGCTCAAATAAACCTTAAATCAAATCACTCTCGTAAAACTTTTAGGTTTCGTCGTTACAATCATAGTATAACCCGATTAAACTATTTTATACAAAGTTTTTAAAAAAATTTTACGTAGTTATATACAAGTTAGGCGGAACACAAGATTTTTAACGCCAAGATAGCCATCGGTAGTTATAGAGGCGTCAAAAAACCGCAAAAAACGACGCATAATACGTAAATTACTAATTAAAAAAAACAAGGCAATAACGCCTTGTTTTTTCATTTCTTAAACGTTTAAGACGTTAGTTGCGAGCAGAAGAAGGCTCGGCGATAACCTCGTTGGGCGTAATTGACCTGTATGGTCGTTACGGTCACGAGTTATCGGCAGTAACGCACTTATGCGACGCAAATAACGGATTAAAATTATTCGTCGTCCTCTTCCTCAGGAAGAATAACGTTGTGATAAACGTTCTGAACGTCATCGTTATCCTCTAACGCGTCTATCATCTTATTGAAAGAGATAAGCTGGTCGTCGTTTAAAGTAATCTTGTCGTTAGGAACCATCATAACGTCAGCCTCGATAAGTTCGACGCCCTTTTCTTCAAAGTACTTTCTAACCGATGAAAAGTTTGCGGGAGAGGTTCTAATTTCGAACGCATCGTCTTCAGTAATAACGTCGTCAGCGCCCGCGTCAAGAGCCATTTCCATAACGGTATCTTCATCAAGGTCAACACTTCTTTCAATAACTACTACGCCCATGTTCTCAAACATGTACGATACCGAACCCGTAGTTCCCATATTACCACCGAACTTGTCGAAAAGATGCCTTACCTCACCTACTGTTCTATTAACGTTATCGGTAAGCGTGGATACGATAACCGCACTACCGCCGATACCGTAACCCTCGTAGATCTTAACTTCGTAGTTTACGTTGCCGAGCTCACCTGCAGCTTTTTTAATACTTCTCGTAATGTTATCGTTAGGCATGTTTGCAGCTTTTGCTTTCGCAATAACGTCCGCAAGTTTGCTGTTAGTGCTAGGATCTGCACCAGCCTTTGCAGCAACTGCAAGCTCTCTACCAAGCTTAGTGAAAATCTTGCCCTTTGCAGCATCGGTTTTTGCCTTTTTATTTTTAATGTTTGCCCACTTACTGTGTCCTGACATAAATTTCTCCTTAATACTTATTTAAGCGTTATTTCATATTACGATTTAATTCATACATCATAAGCGCGGACGCAACCGATGCGTTCAAGCTCTCAATTTTACTATCCATAGGGATAGTAAGAACTGTGTTTGCCCTGCTTTTAAGCGTTTCGGATATCCCGTTACCCTCGTTTCCGATTGCTACGGCGAACGCCTTTTGTGGCTTGTAGTTAAACAAATTTTCACCACCGAAATCAGCAACTATAAGTTCAAGTTTTTCAATAGCGTTAAACAATTCGCTATAGTCGCACTTATGAAATTTAGCAAAGTAAACTCCGCTCATCGACGACCTCACCGCCTTTGGCGAAAAGGGGTCAACGCACGATAAAAGATAGATATCTTCATACCCACACGCAATCGCGGTACGAACGATTGTTCCCATATTGCCAGGGTCTTGAATACCATCGAGTATAATAGCGTTTTTAGCGGGTGCTTTTACGGATAAATCAGGGAGTTTTATAACCGC
>JAFQEV010000028.1 GCA_017398825.1 Clostridia bacterium | reverse complement strand
TATAATAAACGAGATAAAGGCAAAACAGCTAATGCTGTTAACGGTGTCGGAGTGTGCCTCCCTTTCACCGATAGTTGTATAATTTTTAAAAGTGTAAATAAACTAAACTTTGGAGAAATATGTTAAAACATAAAAAATATTCAAACGGACTTAATTTGATAGTGTGTGAGGGCGGTGCGATATCTTGTTCTTTTTCCATAATGATAGGAACGGGTAGCGTTAACGAAACTGCTAAAAACAACGGTATCTCCCACTATATAGAGCATATGAATTTTAAGGGGAATAGAACGTATTCCTCCTACGATATTTCCGATATAATGGAATCGAGCGGTGCAAACTTTAACGCATACACCGCCGTTGAAACTACCTGCTTTTACGCTCAAACGATAGTAGACAGTTTAGAGAAGACCTTTTCCGTTTTATCCGAGGCGGTATTTAACTCTTTGTATCTTGATGAAGAGGCTGAAAAGGAAAAGGGTGTTATAATCGAAGAAATCAACATGAGTGAGGACTCGCCTGACGACGTTTGCTACGACCTTTTAATGAAGGCTTTTTACGGTGACGACGGCTACGGTAGAACTATTTTAGGTCCTGCTGAAAACGTTTCCTCTTTTACAAAAGCGGAAGTTTTAGATTATCTAAAAGACTATTACGTTGCTGAAAACATAGTCGTTTCATTTGCTGGCAACATTACTTTAGAGCGTGCCGACGAGCTCGTTCAAAAATACGTTATGCCGAGCATAAAATCAAGCAATAAGACGGAAACTCCCGTTCACAATACTAAATGTTTATGTAAAAATTTAGTAAAGAACAAAGATATTGAGCAAGCTCATATAGCCCTTGCTTTCCCAACGCGCGCTTATGGAGATGAAGATAAGGTTATAAGCGAAGTTGCCTGCGGAGTTTTGGGTGGAGGTATGAGCAGTAGGCTGTTTAGAAAAATTCGTGAAGAGATGGGGCTTGCATATTCCGTATACTCATACGCCTCAAGATATAAAACGGCTGGAAACTTAAACGTCTATGCGGGCGTTAACCTAAACGAATATAAAAATGCGTATTCCGCAATACTCGAGCTTATCGGCGATATTAAGAAAAACGGCGTTACCGAGGCTGAGGTTGAAAAGGTTAAAACTCAGTTAAAAGCCTCCACCGTATATTCTCAAGAAAAGCCCTTGACGCTCGCTCAGTTTTATGCGTCAAACTTCTTAAAAACGGGTAGCATCTACGATTTTGAAAAGAGGCTCAGTCAAATTGAGGGGGTAACGCTCGATAAGGTAAATGAAGAGCTTTGTACCTTAAATGAAAACTTAATGGCAACTGCCGTAGTTGGAAAGTCAGTTGAAAAGCTTAAATAAAAAAAGCACCCGCTTGGGTGCTTTTAAATTTAATTGAGTTTTAAAATTCGCTTTGCGTTTTCGGCTAAAATAAGGCGTTTTTCTTCGTTGGAGAGTAGTCTATCTCTCACCACGCCGTCAACGTACGATTGAAGGTTACAAATAGCGTAGTCCGAGCCGAAAATTACCTTTTCAGCGCCGATTAGATCTATTAGTTCTCTCGTTGCGCCGTAGCGGTGAATTCCGCCACCCGATAAGTCAACGTAGTAGTTTTTATTCTTTTTAGCCCTTTCCGCATGGCGATAGAACGCCGTGTGTTCACCGGGGTGAGCGCCAACGATAATAAGGTTTGGGTGGTTTTGGCAAAGCTTGTCCATATCGTCGTCAGAAGTTGGATGAGCGGAGAGCACCATGCCTTTTTGGCTTGCGTAGTCAAGTATCTCGTTCATGCCGTCAGAACAATAGGTGTTATTAAAGAAATAGCACCACGGTATAAGCTCACCGATCAAATTTACGCCTTTTTCGCAGTATTTATCAATCTCTTTAATCGACTCTTCAACAAAGCTTGGGTGAACGTGAATTCCAGGAACGTATCTTCCTCTATAATAATCTCTTAAATAGAGTGCGTCTTCATTTAAAATTTTAAATAATTTCCAAGTTTCTTCTACGCTTTTTGGAAAATCGTGAGTGGTAACCGAACCGCAAAAAATAGAAACGCCGTTTTCGTCCATAACCTTTATAGTTTCATCGGGTGAAATTTTTATAGCGGGTTGATGAACGCAAATACACTCAGCATTAGTTTTATAAGGGTGGGTGTGAAAGTCAATAATTTCAAAATCCATAGCGTTACTCCTTTAAATGATAAGCTCACATAAAGTATACACTATGGATTTTGCTTTTTCAAGCGTAAAAGGTAAATTTTATCAAGTGGTTGTGGTGGAATTATCACAGCACGCGCACATAGTAGTGGTGAGTAAAGCAAGTAGCAAAAGTGCCTGTGTTGAGGTTATCGTGGAATTTGTCGTAAGTAAGAACAATAATCCTAAAAATGCAAGATTAGTTGAAGTCATAATTTACTCCTTTTACATAAATTCCTATATAATTACAATATGCGACTTTTATTTTAGTATGTTAAAGTTGACATATTTTCCTCCGTTTATTACCATAAAAATATCAAAGTAAATAGGGGGAAACGTTTATGAGTTTATCTAAACCCGTTTTACTTTTAGATAAAAAGACGGCAGGGCTTGTTGAAAATTACGTGCCGTCTGATGAAATACTTGAAGAGTTGGTAAGTTTTTTTAGTTTGTTTTCAGACCTAACGCGAATAAAAATGATATCGGCACTTGCTATATCCGAAATGTGCGTAACCGACCTATCATCGCTCCTTGGCTTTAATCAAACAACCGTATCACACCAGTTGAAAACTCTACGGGATATCGGTGCTGTAAAGTACAGGCGAGAAGGAAAAATTATTCTATATTCGTTAAAGAACGACGTGATTAGCGAGGTTATTTTAAAAGGGGTTGAGTTTTTAGGCTATTAAGCCGTTATTTGCGTCGCAACGCGCATAGATTGTCAAGCGTTAACCTAAAGGTAAACGCTAGGACAAAAAAGCGGTTGCTCCTTTATCCCAAAATACATTTTATTCTAAAAACAATTTCGGGAGCCCTATTATTTGCAACTAACGTCTTAAATTTTAATCCGTTATTTGCTACGTTATACTTTGTTACTGCGACTTTT
>JAFQEV010000027.1 GCA_017398825.1 Clostridia bacterium | reverse complement strand
GGTTCCCTCAATCATCTCCTTTAAGCCAGAAGAAATTATATAATGTTCAACTATTACCCCTCTACTTTTTCCATATTCTCTAATCCTTCCAAACCAGTCTTTTACGCCGTTAAATAATTTTACTGATGCACCATACTCTAAAAGCTTTTTACGAGTAAAAAGCACTTGCCCTTCAGCCGTTTCTTTCATTGTATACATATAAGCGCAGTTTTGGTCCATATCATTATTTTCAGCAAGGGCGTTCGACTTATCCCAAAAACGTGAAGCATCGTATCCTACTGATTGAATAAACCCTTGAGCTTGCATGTCCGTCGGAGAAAGCGTTTTGTCAAAATCATAACATATTGCAACTACAGGCTTATCTTCTTTATGTTTTCTTGTCTCTATATACTTATTCATCTAGAAGCCCTCCTATCTCATCTTTAATAACATAAGTGAACACAATGATAAAGCAAGTAACCCTCCAATGATTGAGAGTACCAATATATAATTTGCTATCACCCAATTCACAGCAACAATTGTAGCGTACACTATAGCCCATATTGCAACAAAAAAGACAAATCGAATTAGCCAATGGCATAAAGAACCTAAAAAACTCCCCGATATTAAGCGACTGTCATACAACTTACCTACGGAAGCAAATGCTCCTCTATATGCAATACCGCTAATCGCCCAAATTATAAGATATTCCCAATACCAAGCAATAGGTAATGATAATGGGCTTACAAAAATATCAAATATAAATTTCATATATTTAAAAATTTCCTCCATCATTAAATAAAATTTTGTAAAGAAATAAACTTGCGACACAAAATTTGTGTCGCAAGAAGCTTTTGCTTTTTAGGCGGCGTCATTGTCATATAATGCAATCTTAAACGCCTTCTTACCATAATCTTTCGCATAGATTACGGTTCCATCTTTAAGTCTAATTTTAGTCCTATAGATGTAGCCTTTGAATTTAGCCATAAAACCTCCCTGCTTTAGAGCCGCCCCATTTTAGAGTATCACCTTAGCTGACCACGCTTAAAGCAATTTTATTTATATTAATATAAATAAAAGAAAGTTTTACATATTTTACCACAAATCTATTGCAAAATTTGTGAGTTTTTGTTATAATATACTTGTCTAGGGTGCATATAACAAAAGAATATGTATCACATTAAGACAGGGGTGATTCGGCTCATTCCTGTCTTTTTTCTTTTTATTTTTTATTTAATTCAACTATTAAATATTTAACTCCATCATCTTCCTCTATATGCGCAGGAAACGATGCTCCCGTTCCACCAAATTGACTTTTGGTTATTAATTCTATTTCTCTTACCAATGGTTTTGATTGTATTCTTAACCATTTTGTTCTTGCCTCAGTCGTAGCAAAATCAAAAGCCTTAATGCTTGTATTTCCTTGGGCAACACACACTCCTAAAACCTTCTTTGTTTTGTCAATGCCTATATGAACCTTTTGAGGTTTTCCTAGAGCTTCGATTGCTTCCTTGCTAAAAACAATACCTGATTTTGATACAGATATTTTACAGGTCCCAGATTTATCTACTGAAAAATTAAAAGAATATTTACCCATATTGTTCTCCTTTATAATTATAGTATCACACTTCACAGCAGTTGTCAACAGTAAAAAACGAATTAATTCAAAAAAAACAAACCGTTTGCCGTAAAAGCAAAGAATTACACCGTAAAACTTTTTGTTTAAAATTTCGCAACAGTAACATTCGCATTGGTGTAACTGAGGAAACTTTATTATATACAAAGCAAAAAATGAGAACAGCATCGTTTGCTTTTGTTTTTACTTGATAATTTCTACCATTAAAGTACACTCTTGATTTTCCAATTAAGCTCTCCTTCTGTTTTTATTTTTAACTTTACACTCTAAAATGCGAACAACTTTACTGATTAGCAATTGAGTTTATAATTGCCATTATGAGAAGATAGGCTCAGAAGTCAAAAATATAGATGATGAAATCGACTTCGATTTACCCGACGGATGGGAATATATTAGGCTTTGTACGGTATGTTGGTTAGACGACATTAAAAAAAGTGTTGGAGAAAAACTTCCTTATTTGGATGCAAAAACTTTACGTGGAAAAACTGATTTGACTTATTTAGACGAAGGCAAAATTGTTGACGTAAATACTAAAGTTATTCTCGTTGACGGAGAAAATTCAGGCGAAGTCTTTAATGTTCCTTTCAAGGGTTATATGGGTAGCACTTTTAAGATTTTAGGCGCAAGCGAGTATTTCAACTTGCAATATCTCAATACTATTTTAGATTTTTATAAAGATGTGTTTAGGGGAAACAAAATTGGTGCTGCTATACCACACTTGAACAAAAACTTGTTTAAATCTTTAATTATAGGTTTGCCACCGATCAAAGAACAAGAACATATTGTAGAAGAAATTAAACGGTTTTCTCCTGTTCTTGACGAATACGATAGATTAGAACAACAAGCCACCAAGTTAGATACTGAAATCTATGATAAGTTGAAGAAATCAATCTTACAGTACGCTATTCAAGGAAAGTTAGTTGAGCAAGACGAAACAGACGAGCCTGCAAGCGTATTATTAGAACGTATTCGTGCTGAGAAAAAGGCTCAACTTGGTAAAAAATACGTTGAAAGCTATATCTACAAAGGTGATGATAACTGTTATTATGAGAAGGTTGGTAAAAACGAGCCTGTTTTAATCGAAGATTTACCTTTTGATATTCCCGATACGTGGATGTGGGCAAGATTGAAAGATATTGTTCATAACAACGGACAAAAAACGCCCACGAGTGATTTTTTGTATATTGATATTGGTTCTATTGACAATAAACGACAAAAGTTAAGTGCGGTTGAAAATATTATTACAGCAGATAAAGCACCTTCACGAGCGAGAAAAATTATAAAATTCGGCGATATTTTATATTCAACTGTGCGACCTTATTTGCATAATATGTGCATTGTTGATAAAAATTTTAGTTGCGAACCGATAGCAAGTACGGGGTTTGCTGTGTTAAGTTGTGAGAAAGGGATATACAACCAATTTTTATTTTATTACATGCTTTCACCAATTTTTGATTTATACGCAAATAGTACGGAAAACGCCAAAGGCGTTGCATATCCTGCAATAAATGATGACCGTTTATATAAAGCGCTAATTCCAATACCGCCACAAGCCGAACAAGAGCGAATTTGCTTAAAAATAAAAGAAATACTTAACTGCATAGAAAAGATTTAACTCCCGTCTTTTATCTTTGAAAAAATAGTTTTTACCTCTTTTACAATTCGTAATTGTTCATTAATGGGAGGAACTACAATTATTGAATTTTCTAATTGATTTAGATAAAATCCTTTTTGCGCTGTTCCTGTTGCTTCTTTAACAACTTTACTTTGAAAATGAGGAGAATCCAAAAATAACTTTAAGTAATCATTGTTTATATAAGTTGTTATTACCGATACGCTACGTTGAAAGCACAAATTTAATCCGCCTTTATAAATACAAGTTCTCCCTAGGGTTCCAACCGATGTAAATAATATATCTCCCACACACAGATTTGTTCGGTCGTTTTCTATTTTGAAAACATCTTCTGTTAAATATCTAACCTTATCAAGTGAAACAATTTTATCGTGGTTGATATTTTGAGATGAGAGCATTAAATAGTTTGTTATACTGTCAACCCCTTTGGGTGGATTATGGTCTCCGTCAACAATCTTCGAGCAAATATTTTTAAGTCTGCATACGCTCCAATTTTCAGGGATATCAAATGGTATTTCATCGGTTATATTTTTGACAGCAGAGCCGTTCTTCTCATAATAACAGTTATCACCACCTTTGTAGATATAACTTTCAACGTATTTTTTACCAAGTTGAGCCTTTTTCTCAGCACGAATACGTTCTAATAATACGCTTGCAGGCTCGTCTGTTTCGTCTTGCTCAACTAACTTTCCTTGAATAGCGTACTGTAAGATTGACTTCTTCAGTTTACCATAAATTTCCGTATCGAGTTTCGTTGCTTGTTGCTCTAGCTTATCATATTCGGTAAGCAAAGGCTCAAATCGTTCAATTTCTTTTACTATACGCTCCTGCTCTACAAGTGGGGGAACAGGTATAAACATTGACTTTAGTTTGCTTGAATTCAATGTCGCGCCTTTGATTGCGTCCGTTTGTTCAACATAATTCACCAATAACCCAAGCGTATTCATTAGATAATTTCTTATAATATTACTATCGTAGACATATGGAAATATTGATATAATTGCTTCGCTATGTACGGCATCAACCCCTAAAATAGAAGTTCTTCCAACAGTTAATTTAAAACTCATAAGCAGAGTCCCTTTGGGGGATAATGAGCCATTAAATTTTTCTTGCAAGGCAATTTCACTTATTTTGTCTTTCGTTTCCGTAATAGTTTTTTTGTCCTGCATATCAGCAATTGAAAACCATGGATATATTCCTTTATTCCAAAACTTATCAGTTTGCCTATCAGGAGTTTTGCCGAGTTCAAAATATACAAGTTGAGGAAACCTTACCCAACACCAATTATCGGGGATTTCAAATGGTATTTCATCATCTATATTTTTGACTTCTGAGCCTATCTTCTCATAATGGCAATTATCATCACCTTTGAAGATGATAGAATCGCCTTTATCTTTCTTAATTTTACCTTCTTTAATTAAACGTTGCTTTTCCGCGCGAATACGTTCAAGCAAAACGGATGCAGGCTCGTCATTTGGGTCTTGTTTAACGAGCTTACCTTGTATCGCTAATTGAAGGATAGATTTTCTTAATTGTTCCGCTTTCATTCTTTATCCCCTAACAACGCCATAATTTCCCCAAGCACTCTATCAATATCAGCGTCAAGCCTTGCGCGCTTTTCACGGTAGTTTTTAATCAAGTCTTGTGGAGCAAGAATTTCTTCTTCCTCGTGAGGATAGCCACAAAGGTCGATATTGTAGTTAAGTTCGGCAATTTCAGTAGCCGTATACTTCTTTGCCTTAGGGAACTCATCTACGATAATTTCTTCACGATTATTCCACCAATCCATAGCGGGAGCGAAATGCTCTAACTTCATAGGTTTGGTTTTAGAGAAGTTTTTATATCCTTCGGGCATATCTAAACGATAGAACCACGTTTCCTTGGTTGCCCCCGTATTGTCAAAGAACAAAATGTTAGTAGTTATTGACGTATAAGGCGCAAAAACACTATGAGGCATACGAACAATGGTATGTAAGTTAAATTCAGAAAATAATTTCTTCTTTATTGCAACCTTTGCATTATCCGTACCGAACAAGAATCCGTCAGGGAGAATAACGGCGCAACGACCATTTTCTTTCAATCTATACATAATAACGGACATAAACAAGTCTGCCGTTTCGCTACTTGCTAAATCAGAAGGAAAATGATTTTTAACTTCGTTTTTTTCGCTACCACCATAAGGGGGATTCATTAAAATTACGTCGAACTTATCTTTATCAGTATAGTCTAAAACATCATATAACAAGGTGTTATCGTGATATATTCTTGGAATATCAATATCGTGCAATAACAAGTTTGTTACACAGAGCATATACGGGAATTGCTTTTTCTCAATACCATATACGGAATTATTGATTTTTTCAATATCGTCGGCGCTATCTTTTAATTCGCTTAATTCTTTAAGCCAACTTGTTAAGAACCCACCCGTTCCGCAAGCAAAGTCGGCACACTTTTCACCGATTTGCGGTTTAATCATCTTTGCCATAAAGTCGGTAACGGCACGTGGCGTGTAGAATTCGCCCGAAGAACCTGCACTTTGCAATTCTTTTAAGATAGACTCGTAAATTTCGCCAAAAGCGTGACTTTCTTCGTAGTCGCTTAAATCTAATTCGTCAATAACGTTTAATACTTGGCGAAGAAGAACACCGTCCTTCATATATTGGTTGGCATCTTCAAACGTAGTTTTTACGATTGCTTTTCTAATAGGCGTTTGAGGCGTAACTTCCAACTTTTTAAGCGTGGGGAAAACGGTATTGTTTACAAAGTTCAACAACGCATCACCCGTCATACCCTTTCCGCTTTCATCGTGCGCCCAATTACGCCAACGACATTCTTCAGGAATAATAGAAGTATAATCATCTTCGTTAAATTCCCAATCATCTTCTTTTGCATCGTAAACTTTTAAGAACAACATCCAAGCGATTTGTTCTATTCTTTGCGCGTCGCCGTTAATACCGGCGTCGTTTCTCATTATGTCACGAATTCTTTTTACAAATCCTGAAATATTACTCATTTTATGCTACCGCCCTATAAATTTCTCTTTCTAATTCTCTAACTGCTTGCAAATAACCGTCTTTGCCACCAAAAAGTTGTGCGATTTTAATAGGTTTACCGAATTTTACAAACGGGTCAAGTTTTAATACGTCTATGCTTTCGATTTCAACTACGCCACCATCGGCATATTTATCAAGCAATGCTTCTAAAACCTTTCTTGCCGTTTCGCCATATTTAGCAAACACGTTACGCTTTTTAACGTTTTCGGCGCGCTCTTTTCTGGTCAAAGGCTTTTGGTTGTATGCAATATGGCATATAAAGTCAAAATCATCAACGTCGGACATTCCTTCATCCGCTTTAATTGCTTCAAGGTCTATGCCTCTACTTAAGAACAATTCTTTGATTGTTTCTTTTTTATCTTCCGCCGTCCATTTTTGGATAAAATCTTCAAGAGAAGCATACTCGCCAAAGATATTTGACTTTGTATAGTCAATAATACTTTCTTGCCTTAACAACTTGCCGTTGGTATCGTAGATAGCAACGCTCTTTTGAATTACTTCTACCCTACAACCGCTTTTGTCCACGTAAGGTTTAACTTTAGGTGGAGTCGGTGGAACAACGGGAGGGTCTATAATAACCTTAGGTCCTTTCGGGTCTTTCTTTTTAGGGTAATCGGGGTCAATTTCCACTTCGCCGTCCCAATCGGGGTCAGCAAATAATCTTGTTACGCCTCTAAAATCCATAATAGAGAAATGAGTTTTGCCGTCGTTTTCACGAATTCTTGTTCCCCTACCAATAATTTGCTTGAATTCCGTCATAGAACCGATATTTTCATCAAGAACTATGAGTTTTACCATTTTACAGTCTGCACCCGTTGAAAGCAACTTAGACGTTGTTGCAATTACAGGATATTTTGACGATACGGAAATGAAATAGTCTAATTTGCCCTTACCGTAATCATCGCTACCCGTGATTCTAACTACGTAATCAGGATTGATTTTACACATATCCGAGTTACAATTCGTAAGTGCAATTCTCATTCTTTCCGCAGCATCTTCCGTTGCGCAGAAAACAATGGTTTTTGCCATTCGGTCAGTCGCTTTTAAGTATTCTGTAACTTCTTTTGCGACTTCATCAATTCTATCTTGAATAATAATGTTGTAATCGTAGTCGCTATTATTATACACTCTATCTTCAATAAGTTGACCGTAATAATCGGTTTGCCCTTTATACGGACGCCATCCGTCGCCAATATTTGTTTTTATATTGATAACCTTAAAAGGCGCAAGGAAACCATCGTCAATACCTTCTTTAAGGCTATACTTATAAACGGGGGCTCCAAAGTAATCGATATTTGATATTTCAGCCGTTTCTTTTGGAGTTGCGGTCATACCGATTTGAGTTGCGCTTGTAAAATATTCTAAAATTTTACGCCAACGGCTTTCTTCTTTTGCCGAACCTCTATGGCACTCGTCAACAATAATAAGGTCAAAGAAATCAGGTGCAAAAAGTTGACTATACCTTGCTAAAACTTCTTCATCCGTTTCTTCTTCACCGTCTTTTTTATTCCCTACAAGTTGTTGATACAAAGAGAAATAAACTTGGTGAGACGTGATAGTAGTTTTATCATCTTTTGCAAAGTTAATTTTATGTATTACTTTTTCAAGAGGCTTAAAGTCCCCGCTTATTGTTTGGTCAACAAGGTTGTTTCTATCGGCAAGATATAAAATCTTTTGCTTCATTCCGCTTGCTAAAAGGCGATATACAATTTGGAACGCCGTGTAGGTTTTACCCGTACCCGTAGCCATAACAAGCAAAATTCTATCTTGCCCTTTTGCAATAGCGTCAAGAGTTTTATTAACGGCATTTCTTTGATAATAACGTGGAGAATATGTGTTCTGACTAGTATAGTAGGGTTGGTTCATTACCTTAATTTGATTAGATGATAAGCCTTGTCCGCCGTTTACTTCTGCATTATAACGCGCAAGCAATTCTTCGGGCGTAGGAAATTCGTCCATACTTATTTGTCTTTCTTGTCCCGTTAAAAAGTCATATTCTTCAAAACCGTCGCCGTTAGAACTGTATGCAAATTTTATATCCATCATTTGAGCATAAGTTTTTGCTTGTTGCATACCAAAAGAAATCGTATGATTGTTATCTTTTGCTTCAACGATTGCTATAGGATAGTCTTTGCTCATATATAAAACATAGTCGGCTTTTTTAGCATCACCACGAACGGCAACGTTGCCTTGAAGGTTAATTTTACCATCGGTAAATTGAACCTTTGTTTCCATAGTGATTTTATCTTTCCACCCTTTAGACAAAAGTGCAGGCGTTATAAAATTTAATTTAATATCCTCTTCGGTCATTTGTTTTTTTTCGAGAATAGTCATTTTGTTCTCCTTATATGTTCCGATAATTTTTTATTATCGGAAGTTATACGGTAAAACTATCCTAATTTTACCATAGTAAATATGACAATTTCAGTCAAACACAAACATGTTATCACCTAATTTCACAAAAAATATATTTTAATTAGGCCTTTTTATTATATCATTTTACTGAAGTTTTATCAATATTAAATCTCTATTGTTTTAAAATTTAAATACGCACTTGATACAACTCGGTTCGCTTTAAGTGAAAGCTACGAGATACTGCCGTTTCCCATAAACGGGAGCCCCTCGGCAGGTTGCCACCTTTGGTGGACAACCGAACTCTACGAGTTCGTTAAATCTCGTGGGAGCACAAAAAAAGGATAGCGTGTTTGCTATCCTTTTTTTGTGGTGACCCCTACGAGATTCGAACTCGTGTTACCGCCGTGAAAGGGCGATGTCTTAACCGCTTGACCAAGGGGCCTTCTCTTCGTTAAACGGTGTAGATTTTGGTAGCGGCGGTCAGATTCGAACCAACGACCTGCCGGGTATGAACCGGCCGCTCTAACCAGCTAAGCTACGCCGCCATCTATAACTGCTCGCACAGTTAAATGCCTTAGTATTATATATAAAAATTTTAAACTTGTCAAATATATTCCGCGGTTTTTGTAAAAAATATTTTTTGCACTAAAAAAGCCCGAAATCTTTCAGGCTTTTTTATCTTGTTATTTAACTTTAACAATCTATGCACGTTACATCGCTATAACAGCTTAAACTCGTTTAAGGCGTTAGTTGCAAATAATAGGGCTCCCGAAATTGTTTTTAGAATAAAAAGAATTTTGGGATAAAGGAGCAACTGCTTTTTTGTCTTAGCGTTTACCTTTAGGTCAACGCTTGACAATCTTTGCGCGTTGCGACGCAAATAACGGATTAAACTCGTTTAAGACGTTAGAAACAAGCACAAGTAGGCTCGACAAGACGGAGCGATTACGATAGACCTTTTTGGTCATCGTAAATGCAACGGCTTGGCAGTAACAACCTTGTGCGAAGTTTATAACGGATTAAAGGTTGAAGTACTTATCAAACTCCGCAGGATGCGGTATTGCCGACATCTGACGGCACTCCTCGCGCTTGGACTTGATAAAATTAGAAATAAGCTCTTTGGGGAATACTCCACCAGCCGTCAAATAGTCGTTATCTTTTTCCAAAGCGTTGAGCGCCTCTTCCAAAGATGCAGGAAGGCCTTGGAGCTTTGCCTTTTCTTCCTCAGGAAGATGATAAAGGTTTACGTCATACGGACCCCAACCGTTTGCATGCGGGTCGATTTTATTCTTAACGCCGTCAAGACCAGCCATTAAAATAGCGGCGTAGCAGAAATACGGGTTACAAGTTGCATCGGGGTTTCTAAGCTCAAAACGGCGCTTATCAGGCGATTTTGCGTATGCAGGAATTCTTATTACCGCGCTACGATTGCTCGTTGCGTAACCTACGGTTACGGGCGCCTCAAAGCCCGGGATTAAACGCTTGAATGAGTTGGTGCTCGGGTTGGTTAAAGCGCAAAGCGACGCGATGTGCTTTAAAAGACCACCCATGAAATAATGTGCCGTTTCACTAAGGTTTGCGTATCCATTATCATCGGAGAAAACGGGCTTTCCGTCCTTTTTAAGTAGCATGTGAACGTGCATACCGCTACCAGCCTCGCCGTAAATGGGCTTAGGCATAAAGGTAGCCGTTTTACCATACTTTAACGCCGTGTTGTGAATAATGTATTTAATGTTCATAGTAGCGTCAGCCATATGAACGACTTCACCAAGCTGAGGCTCTATTTCAAACTGACCGCTTGCTGCAACCTCGGGGTGATGATAATTGATTTCAATGCCCATATCCTTCATGTGCATGCACATTTCGCTACGGCACTCGTACGAAATATCAAACGGCTTTGCAATATGATAGTTTTTCTGTTTGGGAACAACTACGCCAAGCCCCTCGGTAGCGCTGTTCCAGTACGATTGAACGGCGTCGACGTTAGCGCTTATTTCACGCCCGCTAACCTCCCAACCTACCTGGTCGAAAAGATAAAATTCAAACTCGGGAAGAATAAGCATCTCGTCGGCAATACCGCTCTTTTTCATTTCCTCAACCGCCGCCTTTATAATGTTGCGGGGGTATTGAGGCAACGGCTTGTTTTCGGGCGATGCGATAATCATTGCATTACCCGTCATCGAAAGAGTGGGGATTGAACAGAAGGGGTCGATAATAGCCGTATCAGGATCGGGAATAAACACCATATCGCTCTTTTCAACTACGGCGTAACCGTAGTTAGACGCGTCAAACCCGATACCGCTTTTTAGCGTATCCTCGGAAAAGTTTTCCGCAGGGATAGTAACGTGACGGTATTGACCGTTTATATCCACCATTTTGAAATCGACCATTTTAATGCCGTTTTCTTTAATCATCAACAAGATATCGTTAACACTTTTTGCCATAAACAACTCCTTAAAATAAGTTTATAAAACTATTTTACTATACTTTTTAAAATTTTTCAATAGCAACTAAAAACTACCGCGTTTTTCGCGGTAGTTTTATAAGTTTTTAACTGTAAACGTAATTTCTTAAAAATTCCCATACCTTTTTAGCGGGAACGGCACAGCCGTAACCAAAACCTTCTACAACACTTCCTGCATAATTTACTCCCACTACTTGTAAATTGCTGTTAAGTAAAGGTCCGCCACTCGAGCCGTTATCAATAAGCGCCGTATGCTGAGCAACGCTAAAGGTAACGTTACTTTCCGTTGTTGGAGTACTTGCTAAACTAATCGTTCCGTATCTATAAATAGTGCCGTAGGTTATTGCATTGTGTTGATTTTTAGGCGAACCTAAAGAGATAACGTCTGAATTAACAGTTGGGTCGGTTGTAGTTATTGCTAAACTTTGAATTTCAGTAGAGGTAGGCACGGCTCTTAAAACAGCAAGGTCGTAATCGGGAGAAATCGCGCTACCTAATTTACTCGAGTTAGAATAAATGGTGGCTGAAAAAAGGTTGCCCTTGTAATCTTCTATTGTTAAGGCCTGCTTGTCAAAACCGCTTTCCTTAAGCGCAACGTGGCAGTTGGTGAGAAAGTAGTAAACGCCGTCTTGAATATGAAAACAAAACCCCGTACCTTGCGAAGTCGAAGACTCCGTTACACTTCCAAGCCAGTTTTCATTGTAAGACTTATTATATATCGTTACCACGCTCTTCATAACTTGAGTGGTTATCTTGTTGGTAAGCTTTAGCGCGTCTAACTCATAACCGGCGTAAAGAGAGATATTAGTGGTTATAGGCGTGGAAAAGTCAAACCTTGTACTTAAGCTTTGAGAGGTATACCAGCCCGTAAAGATGTAATTTTCTTTTTCGGGGTCTTTTGGCTGAGAAAGAGTTTCTCCCTCCACAACGACCTTTTCCCCGTTTGCCGTAGAGTTGTTGTAAACTAAGGTTACGTTGTAGTTATGCTTGAGCCTACTACCCTCGTCCGTTACCGTTTGAGTTGCCGTACAGCCGGAATGAATGCATTTAGCAGTTTTTGTTCCGTCTTGCTCGTAAGTTGCGTTTTGGTCAGAGATATAGGCGCTATACTCGTGGCCGTGCGCGGAATAATAAAGGGTGTGAGTATCGGTTTTAAAGCAACCCTCTCTACCACAAGTAGCAGTTTCCGTTCCGTCTTCTTCACAAGTAGCGTTTTCATCGGAAACGTAAGAGGTAAAATCGTGCCCGAGCGCCGAATAGTAAAGAGTACGAGTGTCAGTTTTCGAGCAACCCTCTCTACCACAAGTAGCAGTTTCCGTTCCGTCTTCTTCACAAGTTGCGTTCTCATCAGAAACGTAAGAGGTAAAATCGTGCCCGAGCGCAGTTTCGCTTTTTGAACGGGTGCTCGTCATCGCACAGCCAAAACGCGTGCACCTTGCAGTTTCCGTTCCATCGCTTTCGCAGGTGGCATCACCGTTATAGTAATAGGTTTCAAAGCTGTGCCCAAGCGCGTCTACGTAATCGCTCTTGTACTTTTCTCCGCAATCGCAGGTTAATTCGATATACCCCTTAGCAATACAAGTGGGGCTAACGTATTTAGTTTTAAATTCGTGCTCGTGCCCGCCGTCAACCGTAAAACAGCCCGTAAAGGTGAATACCGATATAATAAGCGTTGCTACGAGCGCAAGAACTTTTTTAAATTTGTTTTTCATTTTATAAACGTTTTCCGTTGGATTTTACTACTTTTTTAAACCAGTAATACGAGTTTTTGGGCGTTCTCTTTTGAGTTTCGTAATCGACGTGAATAAGCCCAAACCTCGCGCGATATCCGCACGCCCATTCAAAATTATCGCAAAAACTCCAGTAGAAATATCCGCCGACGTCAACCCCGTCGTCCGTCGCCTTTTTAAGTGCGCTAAGGTATGCCGAAACGTAGTCTATACGCGCGGTATCTCTAACCTTTCCGCTCGAATTTACAACCTCGGTCATTGAAACGCCGTTTTCGGTTATAAATACGGGAAGATTGTAGCGCTCGTATAAAAATTTAACCCCCCAGTAAATACTCTCTGGCATAAATTCCCAACCGATATCCGTTACGGCATTGCCTATTTTGCACGGAAGGGTTTCAACCTTTCCACTCGCGCCAACCTTATAGCCCGTGTAGATGTTGTGCCCCAAAAAGTCCGTCTTTTGAGATATGAGTTCCATATCCCCCTCTTTAATCTCGGGCAAGATATCTTTGAACTTCTCGTAATATTCCTTGGGATAGTCGCCAAGATATATCGGGTCGGTGTATATGGAAACGTTCTCGGAGGGACTAGCATCGTCAAGACCGAAATACGTATTACGCGCCACCTCAATATCTTCTTTGCCATCACTTGTCGGGCAAGCAATCCAGCTCGACGTGGAAATGCCTATCTTCGCGCCTTTCACCTTTTCTCTTAACACCTTAACGATAACGCCGTGGCAAAGGAGCATGTTGTGGATAACCTTTAAAGTATCCGCCCTGCCAAGCTTAAGCCCGGGCGCGTGCCTTGCGTACACGTGGCCGTTACTTATGAACGAAAAGGGTTCGTTAAAGGTTATAAAGGTTTTTACCCTATCGCCAAAATGCTCGGCTACGACCTTTGCGTAATTATCGAAAAACGCTGTAATTAACTCGCGGTTTAAAAATCCGCCCTTATCTTGAACGTAGACGGGCAAATCCCAGTGATAAAGGGTTACGTAGGGAGTTATTTTATACGAAATACAAAGGTTTATAACTTTGTTATAAAAGTCAACGCCGTTTAGGTTTACGCTACCGTCCTCGTTTAAAAGCCTCGTCATCGACAAGGAAAAGCGGTATGCGTTAACGCCCAGCTTTTTCATAAGTAAAATATCTTCTTCGTAGCGGTGGTAAAAATCACACGCAACGTCTCCGTTCTGCCCATCTATTATCGTTCCCTTTTCGTGAGCAAACCTATCCCAAACGCTGAGTGTTTTTCCGCCCTCAGTTATAGCTCCTTCTATTTGGTAAGACGCAGTAGCCGTACCCCACACAAAATCTTTTTTAAATGCCATTTTAAACCTCAAAAGATTTATTTGCTATATTTTACCATAATTAGATATCAAAATCAATCGTTATTAAAAATAACGAAATTATTTTATTGCCTCATTTTAGTTGACATATATATAACGAATATGTTATAATATATTTAACAACATATTTGAACACGCTTTTACGGCGTGTTTTTTTATTTTTCAAAATTTTATCAAATAAAAAAGGCTCGAACGAGCCTTTTTTGTTTGTCCATATATATGGACTGATTTATTCCGCGTTTATAACCCTTAATAGCTCTTTAAAGTTATAAGGATATGCGTTCGTTCCGCTAAATTTAACGCTTTTGTGCGTGTTATACTCTATTTTAAGTTCCCATTCAACACCGTCTAAAACGCAAACGCCAAACCTATCGGGCAAATAGCTTTTCCTCCACTCGCCAACGTGAAGATTAGCAAATTCTTGTAAAAACTCATCTTTATCCTCACCGTGAATACCTATAAACTCTCCACCCGCATAGCAACCGAAAACAGCCTTTTCCCCACTCAAATCTACAATACTTTCCTCGTTTACACCAAAATAGGCAAAACGGCGAAAGATTATCCTTTTAATATCTTCGAGCTTTTCGCTAAACTTAATATCTCTTAATTCGCAACGGCTGGGCTTATACTCACCGCCAAGCACAGTGTATCTAACAATTGCCTCGCTTAACAGCTTTTTATCGCACTTGTATATCGTCAACTCGTCTGGGCAAACGGTGCTTTCATAAAAGGGGTGTTCCATAATTCTTTTGAGCTTATAAAGCCTTATCTTTAACGAGCGAATTATTTTAGGGAGCTCTTCTTTGCTTGCGTTTTGAACGTTTTCAAACGGTGGCCTATACATTTGCGCTCTCCTTATATTTTACAAATCGCATATACTCGAAACACTCTTCGTAGCTCGATAACCTAAGCTCTCCGCCAGCCTCCAAAACAACCCTTGGAAAACCAACCTCCTTTTCAACCTTGTAAACGGGCTCGTAAACGGAAAAGCCCTTCCAAGCCTTTCCCTTTTTGAACGAACTTGCTTGTAACCTCGTTAAAAACCCTTTAAGCTTTGCTTTTATATCTCTTTTCATATAAACCCTCCTAAGATTTAAAGTTTACAAACAAATTTTAACAAGGGTTATATGACAATCCTTGTCACCATTTAAAAAATTTTTAGCGATTGACATTTTTGCAATTTACCATTATACTCTAATAGTTAACTTAAGGAGATTTTTATGCAAGATTTACAGCAAAGAAAAGGCAACTGGTGGGCACTCCTCCCGATTGCAGTATTTTTAGTAGTTTACATAGGCGTGAGCCTTATATTTAACGACTTTTACGCCATGAGCGTTGTCGTTGCGTTTTTAATAGCGATACTCGTTGCTTGCTTTCAAAATAAAAAGTTGAAGTTTGACGATAAGCTCGCCGTTATGGCAAGTGGCGTTGCCGATAAAAATATTATAACTATGATACTAATATTCCTCGTTGCAGGAATTTTTGCTGGAATAGTTGGCAAAGAGGGTGCAAACGCCGTTGCCGATTTATTTTTGAGCTTTATTCCGGCAAAATTCTCCGCGCTCGTTTTATTTATCGTGGCGTGCTTTGTTTCTACGGCGATGGGAACATCTGTTGGAACTATAACGGTTATGGCGCCGATAGGCGTTGCGCTCTCTTCCGCAACGGGAACGCCCCTTCCCTTAATTATCGGCTCGGTAATAGGCGGTGCTATGTTCGGCGATAACCTCTCGTTTATTTCAGATACCACTATCGCCGCCACCACCACTCAGGGTTGCAAGATGAAAGATAAGTTTAAGGAAAACTTTTTCATCGCTCTTCCCGCCGCCCTTTTAACGATAGTAATTTTGGTAATTTTTGCGTTGACGTCAAGTAGCGTTAGCGATTACCAGCCTGACAAAATCAACCTATGGCTACTTATTCCTTACATTTTGGTTTTAGTTGGCGGAATCGTTGGCATAAACGTATTCGTGGTTTTGCTTGTGGGAATAGTTACAGCTATCACGGTAAAGCTTGCCCTTGGCGTTGAAGTTCTTGCGGTAATATACTCAATGGGCGCTGGCGCAAGCGGTATGTTCGAGGTTATAATGGTAACCCTTCTCGTATCAATGCTCTCGGCACTAATGAGAGAGTTCGGTGGTTTTGACGCGTTGCTCTCGGGCATTAAACGCGTGTTTAAGGGAAAGGTTGGCGGTCAGCTCGGCATCAGCTTGTTGGTTTCGGCAATGGACGTTGCAACCGCAAACAACACCGTAGCCATTGTAATGGCAGCGCCGATAGCAAAAACGATAAGTGAAGAATACGGCATTACGAACACTAAAACGGCGTCGCTTTTAGATATATTCGGTAGCGTAGTTCAAGGAATTCTTCCTTACGGAGCTCAAATGATAACGGCGGTTTCTTTTGCTAAGATTTCCGCAGGGGCAATAATACCATTCCTCTTTTATCCGTACCTACTCACCTTAAGTTCACTTGCATTTATGCTTATCCCATCGCTTATAAAGAAGAAATAAGCAAATTAAAAAGAACGGGTTATCCCGTTCTTTTTTTTACGTTTTTATGCGCAAACTTCTAAACTTAAACCGTTTTTGAACTTACAATCCTTATGTATGAAATCTTGAGTGTATTCGCTATATCGCGATATTTTAGATTTATATATAGTGGATTCCCCCTCAAAGATAAAGAGTAGTTGAGAATTATTAGAGAATAAAACGTCTTTTTCTTCAAGTTTAATTGAAAATTTGTAAATTACGGAAAACGATTTTTCCTCATCTTTTTTATTCTTCGCTTTAATTATATTGGGGATATCCTGAGATTTATCTAACCTATTAAAAATAACCGTCCCCTTTTTTGTTTTTATAAACATTTGAACATTAACATTTGTAATTAAAAATTTAGAAATATTAATAACTTTCACACTAACGTAAAGTTTTCCTTTTCTCTCCGTTGTACAAACGTCTTTAGATATTTTTACTCTTGGTTGACTAATAAAAATTAACAAAGAGTAAAAAATGCTTGCGAATAATGAAGTTCCTATACCCGTTAATATTGAAATGGATACGGGGCTCATCGTTAGTAGGTTTAACATTAGTCCTCTCCTACCCCTCCGTCGTCGAAATCATCATCCCAGCCGGATTCCCAATCAAAGTAAATGTGTGAAAACCTTTTATTATCAACCTTATCATTATTAACCAACATCATTACACTCCTTGCTGTTTTATAAAATATAACTTTAATAATATATTTTATTTGCCTTTTACAACAATGTAAAAACTCTTTTAATTGTTTATTAAAACGCCTTCGTTTATATTATATTTTCTCTTATTTATCTTTTAATCTTGAAAGAGGACCAGAATAAGCATCTATTAATTCATACAAAGGCTCTCCCCCTCTATAAAATGTTGAAAAATCAATCTGTTTAGCTTCTGACACAATTTTTAAAATGCATTTTAACGACTTTGAGCCTACTTGTTTTTTCCACCCCTTAAAACCAACCTGTAATAGAGATTCTTTTTTGATTTTTCCAAACAACGAGGTTTTATTTCTACATAAATTAATTTCTTGAGTACCAGCAATTTC
>JAFQEV010000026.1 GCA_017398825.1 Clostridia bacterium | reverse complement strand
TATTTGCAACTAACGTCTTAAATTTTAATCCGTTATTTGCTACGTTATACTTTGTTACTGCGACTTTTTAACACTTCGTTGACCAAAGAGGTCTAACTCAGCGTTAAAAAATCTTGTGCCTCGTCTAACTTGCAACTAACGTCTTAAAATGTCACGTTGTTCGAGCCTTGTTCTGCTTGCAACTAACGTCTTAATGAGTTCTAATAAACTATCAAAATAGAATTTAAACTGCTTAAATTGAAAACGGTGGGAATGTACCCACCGCTTTTTTATTTAGTTAAATAATTAAAATTATTTACAACCTATACCGTAAGGTTTACCGCAACCGCCCTTGTTACCGCCACAGCAACAAAGAAGAACTAACGCGATAGGAAGTAAGCAACCGCAGTTGCAAATCTTATCGATAATTCCGCTAATGCAACCGTTACCGCAACAGCAGAGAACGAGTAAAAGTATAAGTATGTACAAACAGCAGTTATCACCGCCAAATCCAAAAAGGTTCATCATAGTTTTTATCTCCAAATATATTTAGTTTGATATTTCTATCACTACATAGTATTAAAAAATTAAAAAAAATGTTACGCGCGAGTTGTATTTTTTTAATATTTATGTTAACATAATAAAAGCAAATACTCTTTTTGAGATTTGACTTTATTATTTTTTTTATTTTTTCTTACGGATACCCTTAGAGGATTCGATTGGAGGCTAATTATGGAAAACAAAAAACCTATCTTTACCGCAAGGCAAATCACGGGAATTGCAGTACTTCTCGCACTCGTAGTAGTTTTGCAAGCAGCGCTCGGTTCAATAACAATCGGCGCAGTTCAGCTTAACTTTACACTTATTCCCATAGTGCTTGGCGGTATTTTATTCGGTAGCTTAGCAGGTGCAATACTCGGCTTTGCCTGCGGTGTAGTGGTACTCATTCAAGTAATTATGGGCGGTTCTGTATTTTATACGCTCATATGGGCAAACGACCCCGTTGTTACCACTCTCACTTGCATAGTTAAAAGTACGGTTGCAGGATATCTTGGCGGATTATCCTATAAACTCATCAGCAAAAAGCAGCCTGTCGTTGCGCTTTTCGTTGCGTCGGCTGTAGTTCCAACGGTCAACACCGCGCTTTTTATCGTTGGCTGTTTGTTTATGTTTGATTCCGTTCACACCATGACCGGCGGTCAAAACCTTCTCGTATTTATCTTAGTAGGCTTAGTAACCTTTAATTTCTTTATTGAACTTGCAATCAACCTCGTATTCGCCCCAGCGATTAACAGGGTAATCAAAATTGTAAAAAAGGGATAAATTTATGATTTTATGTATCGATATAGGTAACACCAACATAAAGTACGCCGTATGGGACGGGAACGAGATTAAAGGCTCGTTCAGAGTGTCTTCTCGCCACACGAGAACTGCTGACGAATACGGCGCAACGCTCGTAAACCTCTTGCAAAGCAAAGATATTCCAAGAAAGGATATAAGCGGAATAATAATGTCGTCCGTTATACCTTCTCTTAACTACACGATAAGCCATATGTGCGAGTATTTCTTTGGTGTTACGCCAAAGGTGGTAGGCGCAGGGATTAAGACGGGGCTTAACGTAAAAGCTGATAATCCCAAAGAGGTTGGTGCTGATATTATTGCTAACTGCGTAGGCGCTATTACGAAGTATGGCGACGGAAAGCCTATGATTGTTATAGATTTCGGCACGGCAACTACTTTTGACGTGTTGACGGGTAGTGGCGAGCTTATCGGCGTTATTATTGCTCCGGGCATTAAAACCTCTCTCGAGGGCTTGGTTTCAAACACCGCCCAGCTCCCTATGATAGAGCTTGAAGCTCCCAAGAGTGCAATTCCCAAAACAACGAGAACGGCTATGCAAGCAGGTATAATTTTCGGCTTTGCCGGCTTAGTTGAAAATATCGTTAAAAAGATAAAGGCGGAACTCAAAGTAGATACTATCAACGTAGTTGCAACGGGTGGTATGGGTGAAATCATTGCAAAAGAGGTTTCCTGCATAACTAAAATTGATAGGCTTTTAACTTTAGAAGGTCTTAAAAAGCTTTACGAGATAAATTCAAAGTGATATGAAAACTTGCAAGATAGGAAACGTCGTGATAGGCGGTGGCAATAAGATAGCCGTTCAATCGATGACGAATATTAAAACTGAAAAAGTAAACGAGGTTGCATCTCAAATTAACGCTTTGGCGTTAAACGGGTGTGATATCGTTCGCGTTGCGGTAAAAGACGAGGGTGACGCGCTTGCCGTAGGCAAGATAAAACAGCTTGTAAAAGTACCTATCGTGTGCGATATTCACTTTGATTATAAGCTCGCTATCAAATCGATAGAAAACGGGGCAGACAAGGTTAGAATTAACCCCGGTAACATAGGTTGTGAAGAAAACGTTAAAAAGGTTGCCGATTGTTTAAAGATGCACAAAATTCCCGTTCGAGTTGGCAGTAATACGGGTAGCATTGAAAAGGAATATCTTTCAAAGTACGGCAAAAACGAAATCTCCCTTGTAGAAAGCGCGTTAAAAAACGTTTCCGCTCTTGAAAAGTACGGTGTTTCAGATATCGTTATATCAACAAAGGCGTCTGACGTTCCCTTAACGGTAAAGGCGTATAGATATTTAAAGAGTAAAACTGATTATCCCCTCCACTTAGGCGTTACCGAGTCCGGCACGTACGAGAGCGGTATAATCAAGTCGAGTGCAGGTATAGGCGCGTTGCTCGTTGACGGAATAGGTGATACGATTAGGGTAAGCTTGGCTGGCGACCCTCTTCCCGAGCCTATAATTGCAAAAAAAATAATTCGCGCTTGCGGTCTTGATAAAAACTACTGTGAGGTAATTGCGTGCCCCACCTGTGGCAGAACAGAGTGGGATAGTGCAGGGCTTGCCAAAAAGGTGGAAGATTTAACCGCAACTATAAACCGCCCTATAAAAATCGCGGTTATGGGTTGCGTGGTTAACGGTCCTGGCGAGGCAAAGGATTGCGACATAGGAATTGCCGGTTCTAAAGATTACTGTGTAATCTTTAAAAAGGGTGAAATATACAAAAAAGTGGCATTTAACGATGCTGAAAAAGAATTTATAAGAGAGATAGAAGAAATTGCGAAGTCCTTGTGATAATTTAATTGAAACCCTAAAGAGCTTTAACTCCTCGCTCGGCGATATGCGCTTAAAGAGTGCAGTTTACAAATCGGGCACGGTTAAAGTTAGCTTAATAAGTGACGTGACCGTTAGTGAAAGTGACGTTGAGTTTATAAAAAGTTCTTTCGAGAAAGAACTCCCGGGCATTAAGGTCGAGGTGGAAACGCACAAGTCGATAGCCGATGCGGATATTGCAAAGAGAGCGATAATATCTTATCTTCAAAGCAACTGTTTTTCCGTTGCACACGCAATAGACGATAATTCCGTTTCCGTAATAACGGGAGGCAAGAAGATTAAGTATGAAATCGTAGTTTTGGATAATGTTGCCGAGTATTTAAACAGGACGGGTGTTTTAAGTTGTATAAAATCCGACCTTGAAAGGCAATATTCCAACTTTTTCGAGGGAGAGATAAGAGTTTCATCTAAAGATGAAGAAAAGCCCGTATACGAAGATTTAAGCGTTAACGAAGAAGATATTTCCGACCTTAAAGTTCGCACCGTTAAGATGTGTGACGTTCAGCGTTTTTCCGATGACGAGGCGTACGATACCGCAACCTACATAGCTGACGGAGAAGGCATTTTAGGTAAGTGTTATTTTGCAGGCACGGTTATAGAAAAAGAGGCTCGCCAAAGCAAAAAGGGCAACACCTATTATAGAATTACCCTCGATGATAAGAGTGGCAAGATTTCCGGTAGTTATTTCACCACCGATAAAGCAAAACTCCAAAAGCTTGAAAAGCTTGACGTTGGTAGCGTAGTTATCGTTCGCGGTGAGATGGAAGTGTTCAACGATAGACCGAGCTTTTTAATAAAGGGCTTTCACTTTTGCGAATTCCCGCAAGGCTACGTTCCGGCTCGTCGCCCAGGCAAAAAACCGCCTGAAAAATACACCGTTGCATTCCCAACTCCGTGTGAAACTACAAAGCAAGAAGATTTCTTTACGGTAGGCAGTAAACTCCCCGAAAGGCTTATGGGCAAAGAGTACGTAGTCGTTGATATTGAAACTACGGGTACTGACGTAACGAGTGATAAAATTACTGAAATCGGCGCTGTTAGGATTAAAAACGGCATAATCGTAGAGAGTTTTCAAACGCTTATCGACCCCGAGGTTGCGTTATCTAAAAAGATTACCGAACTCACGGGTATTACCGATGAAATGCTCGTAGGTCAACCAAAGATACACGAGGCGTATCCTGACTTTATTAAGTTTTTAGGTGACAGTGTATTCGTTGCTCACAATGCCGACTTTGACTACCGCTTTTTAAAAGGAGCAGGTAAGGAACTTGGGTATTATCTTGAAAACGAGTATGAGGACACCTTGATTATCTCAAGGAAAGTTCTTCCCTTCCTTCCAAATCACAAGTTAAACACCGTGTGCGCGCATTTTAATATTGAATTCCGCCACCACAGAGCCTTATCTGATGCTTTTGCAACTGCCGAGGCGTTTATTGAGCTTAACAAGCTAATGAAATAATTTTATATGCATTATTGCAAATAATAAAAAGAGCAACGCTGAGATTGCTCTTTTTTATTTGGCTCTATTGCAACCAGTCGTTTATAATTCTACTTTTAAACGGCGTTTATGCACAAAACTCTCAAAAAGTACGCTAATTAATATCAAAATGTTAGATTGTTTTAAAACTCCCTTGACTATTGTGCGAAAAGTATTAGAAAATCAAGTTGTAAAGGCGCTATGCGTTTAGCGCTTTACATAGAAACTACTTAGGAGGTAGAAAATGAAAAAGTTTTTATCCTTGATACTATGTATCATGATATCTCTTTTCGCCGTTGCTTGCGGTGGCGGTGACGGGACTGGTGGTAGCGGTAACGGTGGCGGTGGTGACGTTCCAGGCGTTGGCGGAGGCGAAAGCGGTGAGCCCAACTTAGTTGAAATTGCCATTCCTAAAGGTTGGGGCGGTGGCGCAGGTACGGATTACCTTATAAACCTTGCAAACTACTTTAATCAAAGTTCCGAGTGGGGAGCTCAGAAAATAGGTAAGTACGATGGTGCTAAAATCGTATTGCTTGAACAAGATATTCCCACCACTCCTGCTAACATTACCACTCACGGCGGTGATATTATCACATTTGATAACCGTATAGGTAATATTCTTCAAGTGCAACCCTACATTGCTGACGTAACCGACGCGGTGAATGCTAAACTTCCTGGCGAAGATAAGTCTATTTTAGATAAAATTCCCGAAGACATGCGCGCTGTATTTACCGATATGTCGGGAGAAAGATATTATGGTTCGCCCGATAGTACCTTGTTCTGCGGATATTCTATCGATACGGAAATGTGGGAGAGAGACGGTTTGTACATTGCAAACGCAGTATTAAACGACAATCCCGATTATGATGCTATCGTAGATGAATACGAGGCTCTTATGGAGGATCTTGGCTACGGCGCTAAAAAATTCGTAAGTAGTACGTACGGCATTACTATGTGGTTTAGCGATTACGACGGCGACGGTAGTGGTTATTATTCAATTCCCGGTGCTAAGGCTGTTAAAAACGGTCAAAACTACGGCGTTACCAAGGAAGAATTTGGTGCTGACGGCGGTCTTTGCGTTGGTCCTGACGGTGTAGCAGGCACTATGGACGATGGTCTTCCCTCTTCCGTAATCGAGCTTTTAGCTCTTTGCGAATATATTAAGTCTGACGAGTTTGACTGTGCGGCAAACTATTATGCTCCTATTGCAATTTCCGGTCAATATAGAGATGCTCACGCAAACTCTTTATTAGACGGTTTATACGGTTCTTTAGCTGGCGAGCAATATCAAAACTCTGTATTAAACTTTGACTCTCAGGGTGAAAAGGTAAGAGTTGTTACCGGTTACACTGACGAGCCCTTATATCCTGGTCTTGT